>NZ_WAJT01000006.1 GCF_009650605.1 Labrenzia sp. CE80 | reverse complement strand
ATGAAACTCGAAAAGTCGCATAAGACCGGGACCAGAAACAGGGTCAAGACATGACGGCCAATCATGTAATACGGCTGTGTAAGGTCCGCCTTGAAAGCCTGACAGTGTAAAGCGTAGCGGTAGCGAGCAGAAATGCCATCGTGTACCAGGTCAGGGCATAGTGCAGATGGTTGTTGCTGAATGTGAGTCGCGTCAGGCCACCACGCGGCCATTCCTTCGCCGAAACGTCGGCTCCGGCATCAATGAAATAGGGTGCCGGTTCAGGAAGACTTCGATAGACGGAAAAGGCATCGACATCGCGAGAGTACCATCGATTGTTTGCAGGATCGTTGTCCTGAAGGAGTGTTCCACCCGGTTCATTCATGCGTAGAAGACCGGTAAGCGAGACAAATTCGGTCTCTGGGGCTGCGCGCGAAGTTCTCAGCCTCTTGTCAGGTGGTACAAAGCCCCGGTTGATCCAGATGATCGAACCGTCCTCGCGGCGAAGCGGCGTCAGGACCCAGTATCCGCCACCCAGTTCTGTCAGCGCACGTACGATAAGTTCGTGCCCATGAAGAAGTGTACCTTCAATTTTCACGCGCTGATAGGCGTGGGTATCGGCGGTCACCTCGTTCCAGAACTTCAGTTCGGGCGCAAGAACGGCATTGCCGAACGCGCGCGTCTCGATGGCATCGAGAAGCGCATTCTTCCATTCCAGCCGTCTCAGTTGCCAGTTGCCGAGCTGAATCAACGCGAAAACAAGAACCGCCGATAGTAGCAGAAGGCCGAAGTTAAACCATTTGCGTTGCCGCCAGTCAGTCATCAGGAATAACGGCTCAAGGCAACGAGCGGACGCGCTCTATCTGCTCGTGTGCGGGCATCATGTTTTGCTCAAGGTTGAACATCACCCAGATCGAACCGGACAGGACAATGACGACGAGCAAGATCGTAAATGTGAGCGCCATCGCCAGCCAACCTTCCTCCACGCGGGAGTTAATATGCAGGAAATAGACGATATGAACGACCATCTGGATCGCGCCGAGAACAAAGACGATCGCAATTGCAAGCAAGCGGCTGTCGAGCGCATCGCCCATGACGATATAGAACGGAATGATCGTGAGGATCACCGACAGCACAAATCCGATCATGTAGGACTTGAACGATCCGTGTCCTCCGCCGTGCCCCTCTTCGTAAGCTGTGTTGTCTGACGCGCTCATAACAGAACTCCCGCGAGGTAAACGTAGGAAAACACCCCGATCCAGATGAGATCAAGAAAATGCCAGAACATGCTCAGGCACATTACCCTTCGCTTGTTGGCTTCGTTCAATCCATGGATCTGAAGCTGAGCAAGAAGGACGAAGAGCCAGATACAGCCAGCTGTCACGTGCAGACCGTGCGTTCCAACCAAAGTGAAAAACGAAGACAGGAAAGCACTCGCCATCGGAGTGGCCCCGATGTGCCAGAGATGACTGAACTCCATGACTTCAAGATAAAGGAAGGCCATGCCGAACAGACCGGTCACGATTAGCCAGATCTGTGTCCCTCGTAGATCGCCCTTGTCCATTCTGATTACGGAGAAGCCATAGGTGATCGAAGAAAACAGCAACATGAAGGTTGCCATCAGGATCATGTCGATTTCGAAAAGGTCGGCTGGTGACGGCCCGGCAGCATAGTTCCGTCCCAACACGCCGTGGACCGCGAACAGACAGCCGAAAATAAGGCAGTCACTCATCAGATAGATCCAGAAACCGAGCATGGTTCCGGTTTCATGATGATGCTCCTCGCCGTCGTCAGGCGACCGGCGAACGTAGAACTCGACGGCCTGTTCGGAACTTTCAGTCGTCATGACGCGGCCGTCCCTTCAAGCAGTTTCGTCCGCTCGCTTTCCACTTCCTCAACCTCATCCGGCTGTACGTAATAATCGCGGTCGTAGTTGAAAGTGTGGTCGATCCCGTAGGCGATTGCGACGACGAACGAAACAGCTGCCAACCACCAGATATGCCAGATCAGAGCGAAGCCCAGCACGGTGATGATACCTGCCAGTATAATCCCGGCGCCCGTATATCTGGGCATGTGGATCGGCTCGAAAGTGTCCGTCGGACGCTGGTAGCCAGCCTTTTTCATATGCCACCAGGCGTCGATCTGATGAGCTTTCGGCGTGAACGCGAAGTTGTAGTAAGGAGGTGGCGAAGATGTTGACCATTCAAGAGTACGCCCGCCCCACGGGTCCCCTGTCGTATCGCGTAGCTCTTCCCGCTTCCTAATGCTGACGAAGATCTGCAGCAAAAATGCGCCGATGCCTGCCGCCACGAACAGGGCACCCAGCAGGGCCACGACAAAATAGCCAGCGTAAATCGTATCCTCAAACTGGCTGAGACGGCGAGTGACACCCATCAGACCGAGTAGGTAAAGTGGCATAAAAGCCAAGTAGAAACCGATCAGCCAGCACCAGAAGGAAACTTTACCCCAGAAAGGGTCAAGCTTGAAGCCGAACGCCTTCGGGAACCAGTAGGTCATCGCGGCGAAGATCCCGAAAACTACGCCGCCGATGATCACGTTGTGGAAATGCGCAACGAGGAAAAGGCTGTTGTGAAGCACGAAGTCTGCTGGCGGAACGGCGAGCAATACTCCGGTCATGCCGCCGATGACAAATGTCAGCATGAAGCCGATGACCCACATCATTGGTACTTCGAACCTTATGCGGCCCTTGTACATGGTGAAGAGCCAGTTGAATATTTTTGCACCTGTCGGAATCGAAATCACCATGGTTGTAATTCCGAAGAAGGAATTGACGTTGGCGCCCGCACCCATGGTGAAGAAATGGTGCAGCCAGACAATGTAGGACAGGATCGTAATGACCACCGTTGCATAAACCATCGAGGTGTAACCGAAGAGCCGCTTTCCGCTAAATGTGGACACCACTTCGGAAAAGACGCCGAAAACCGGGAGCGTCAGGATGTACACTTCCGGATGACCCCAGATCCAGATGAGGTTGACGTACATCATCGGGTTACCGCCAAGCTCATTCGTGAAGAAGTTCATGTCGAGATAGCGATCGAGCGACAACAATGCGAGCGTTGCCGTCAGCACAGGGAAGGTCGCGACGATCAGGATGTTGGTGCAAAGCGTCGTCCAGCAGAAGACCGGCATGCGCATGTATGACATGCCCGGTGCCCGCATCTTGACGATCGTGACAACAAGGTTGATCCCGGAGAGCGTTGTGCCAATACCTGCTATCTGCAGCGCCCAGATGTAGTAATCAACACCCACACTCGGACTGAAGTGTATTCCCGACAAAGGCGGATATGCCAGCCAGCCCGCCGTTGAGAATTCACCGACGAACAGGGAAATCATGACCAGGACGGCGCCCGAAACCGTCATCCAGAAGCTGAAATTGTTCAGAAACGGAAAGGCGACATCCCTGGCCCCGATCTGAAGCGGCATGACGAAGTTCATAAGACCCGTGACAAATGGCATCGCCACGAAGAAAATCATGATCATGCCGTGGGCGGTGAAGATCTGGTCGTAGTGATGGGCATCCAGGTATCCTGCGCCGCCGCTGGCGGCCCAGGCCTGTTGCACCCGCATCAGCATTGCATCGGCGAAACCACGCACCAGCATGATGATCGCAAGGATCATATACATGATGCCGATTTTCTTGTGATCTATGCTCGTGAACCACTCCTTCCAAAGATAGCACCAAAGCCTGAAATAGGTCAGCGCAGCCAGCAACGCGACGCCGCCGATCGCCACGCCGACAAAGGTCACGACAACAACGGGTTCGTCCAATGGAAAAATGTCCCAGCCCAGTTTGCCAACAACTGGATTCCAGCGATCGTAGTCAGCTGCCATTCCGTCCTCAAAATCTTGCGTTCGATCGGCCTTGGCCCCTTCGGCCGGACACACAATCTAATTGGTTCGCAGTGAAATATTCTCTGATGTCTTCTTGCCCGACAGAGCGAGTATCTGCTGCAGCGCGCTCAGCGCGCTTTCGCCCCGGGTGAACTTGCCATCGGTGTTTTCCGTCCGCGCGAGCTCGCGTCCGATCCGGATCTGAGCAAGAAGGGCGCCCGGATCGTCGGCGCTGCAGATACCGGCGAAAACCTCACGCAGGAAAATTCCCTCAAGACCGCCTCCGCCAAGCGCGTCCACCATCATCATGTCGTCATGGCACAAGTCGTTTCTGTCGACACACAGATTGACGATTGCCTCCCACAGGTCGTCACCGACGGAGCCGTAGTAGGTAACCGGATGGGCAATGCTTGGTTCGTCCAGCTTCTGGAAAGTCGCCCTGTCAAGCGGTGCCGCAGCATCGCCGACTTTCGCGACCCAGGCATCGAAACCGGTCTCGTCCATTCCATGAAACCGGAAATGCATCTGCGAGAACCCAGCTCCGCTATAGTTGGCTGAAAACCCTTTGTAACTGCCTGCTTCGTTGATAACGGCGTTGAGTTCGGTCTGCATTCCTGCCATGGCGTAGATCTGGCCCGCGAGCGCCGGGATGTAGAGTGAGTTCATCACCGTCGACGACGTAATTTCGAACTTGATCGGGCGGTTGACGGGGACTGCGACTTCATTGACCGCCGCAATGCCCTGTTCGGGATAGATAAATAGCCATTTCCAGTCCATCGCCACGGCGCGGATGACAAGAGGCTCAACACTTCTGTCAATCGGAATCTCCGCAGATATCCGGCGCAAGGGATTATACGGCTCAAGGCGGTGTGTTGCGACCCAAGTCAGTCCGGCAAGGCACATGATGATCGCCATAGGAACGCTCCAGATCACGATTTCGAGACTCGTCGAGTGATGCCAGTCCGGATCGTATTCTGCGTCCTTATTCGAGGAGCGGTACTTGATCGCAAAAAAGACTGTCAGAGCCATGACGGGCAGAATGACGATCAGCATGAGGACGGTCGAATAAATGATCAGATCAGCCTGCTGGTTGGCAACATCGCCAGACGGATCCATTACGACAAAGTCGCAGCCGCACAACATGGGAGCAAGCGCAATAAGTGAGGTTCGCATTGTCATATCTGACGCACCGCAAGTGTCATCATGCCAACGCCGCGCGAAGGCACAAAGGTCTGTTAACAAACTGAGATTTCAAGGTGTCTTTTGGATGCCAATTGTTTTTTATTAAACGTGAGCCTTTTACGCAAGGAGATATTGCGTCGCAGCAAAAAATGCTCTGTGGAATTCGCCGCAGGCGCATAAGTCGCGTCTGAATTTACTTTCTCAAAACGCATCTGTTCGCTTCCATTCGGGAGCGCGTCCGGTCAGAATGATATGGGAATTTTTGATATTCACAAATGGTCGGTCGGAAATAATTCTCGCTTATTCATGACCGGAGGAACGCACGCATGACAAATGTCGCAAATCCCGAGGGCCATGCGGAGAATGGCAAAAAAACGAAGCTCGAGATCGACGAACTCATCATTACCGTCATCATGGCGCGCGTCACGGACTATTTCGGCTTTTTTGTTTATGCATTCGCCTCGGTCCTCGTGTTCCCACGGATCTTTTTCTCCAACCATGACCCTGCCACGGCCATGTTGCTTTCGTTTGCGGTGTTTCCGGTGGCCTTTCTCGCGCGGCCGTTTGCCAGTCAAGCGTTCAAGCTTCTGGAAAGACAGGTCGGACGGTCAGGAAAAATCACCATCGCGCTTTTCATACTGGGCGGCTCGACGATGGCCATTGGCCTGCTGCCGACATATCAGACAGCCGGAATACTCGCGCCGGCGCTCCTCGTCCTATTTCGGATCGGCCAGGGCATCGGCCTCGGTGGCTCCTGGGACGGAATGACCTTGCTTCTGCAAACGCATGCGCCGGACAGGAGCAAGGGCTGGTACGCCATGATACCGCAGCTCGGCGCACCACTCGGGTTGTGTGTCGCGGCTGCGATTTTTTATGTGATGACCGGTTTTCTGACGGAAGAGGAGTTCATCACATTCGGTTGGCGCTGGCCGTTCTTCGCCGTTCTGGCTGTCAACATCGTTTCCCTTTTCGCCCGACTTCAACTCATTCACAGCGAAGGCCACGAGATCCTGAAAGAAG
Organism: Labrenzia sp. CE80; assembly: GCF_009650605.1. Lineage (NCBI taxonomy): Bacteria > Pseudomonadati > Pseudomonadota > Alphaproteobacteria > Hyphomicrobiales > Stappiaceae > Labrenzia > Labrenzia sp. CE80. The sequence continues at coordinate 921 of NZ_WAJT01000006.1, read as the reverse complement.
AAGCCCAGCTCAAGTCCAGCCTTTTTTTCGAGATGCTATCTGTTCACTGGAAGGACGTTCTGCTCGCGACGTTTCTGCCGCTGGCAAGTTACGCCATCCTGCACATGGTGACCGTTTTCCCTCTTGCGTATGAGTATCTCAGGACAGACGAGCCGACTTCAGATTTCATGCTTCTGCTTCTTCTTGGCGGAGTCATCAGCATTCCGGCTGTGGTCATTTCCGGATTATTGTCGGATCGCTTCGGCCGACGCCGGATGCTTGCAATCGTCTCAGTGCTGATTGGCGTCTTCAGTTTCATGGTGACAACCCTGCTCACCAACGGGGTGACTTACGTCCTGATCGGCTATGTCCTGCTGGGGCTTTCCTACGGGCAGGCAAGCGCCATTCTACCGAACCGGTTCCAGCAGAAATATCGCTATACGGGCGCGGCGCTGGCGACAAACCTGTCGTGGATTTTCGGTGCTGCCTTCGCACCCCTAGTCGCTCTGGGGCTGTCGCTCAGCTTCGGTCTCACATTCGCAGGTCTCTACCTGTTGTCAGGCGCTTTGGTGACGCTCCTGGCACTTGCGTTGCTAACCTACCGTGAAAGACGGCAAGCGGAACGGTCATAGACAAATCTGGCCAGATGACTGGGCACGACGCGCATGGCCTCCCCACCCTTCGATGTCATGAGTGCTGCAACCGAGGGGACATATCCCAATATTAGAATCTTCGGCGAAACTGGCGCGCAAAGAGTCGAGCAATCTGTTGTTTTCTTCTTGCCTGCGACAGCAGAAACTGTTTCAGGACGGCAAGGTGAGGAAATTCAAGGATCATCCCGATGATCAGGGCGATAAGAACAAGTGGCTGATCGGGAATTGCGATCGCGGTTGATCGGCCCCACTTGATTGGTCCAAATTGAAAGTTAGTGCATGCTTGGCA
>NZ_WAJT01000005.1:40023-88816 GCF_009650605.1 Labrenzia sp. CE80 | reverse complement strand
CCTGCTTCAGGATGAGCGCAATATGCTGCTCCGAAAGACGGGACGTCTTCATCGTCTTCTCTCCATAGCCCAACCAAGGATATTATGAGAAAATTCCCGCTTCAAATGGTCCAGTTCTCAGCGAGAGGGTCAGAACACGTTGAACAAAACACGCTACGAGTATTCGATTCACAGCTCTCTAGGAACGCCTGAAAACTTCATAATCTAGGTCTTTCCGGTGGAATCATAATCTGCGTGTCGGGGGGTCAAGTCCCTCTCCCGCTACCAAATTTTCCAAACAAATTTCTGGCATTTAAATCTAGCCCGCTATGAATGCGTCTGCGCGTAGTTGCGCCCAGGGATGGGTTCGACTGCATTGAACTGCTCCACACCCAAACGCAAGCATAAGTGAAACGGGGTACGATCACCCGCAGACTTCACTCAACCGTAAAATTGAACAACGAAGGCATCCAGAAAAATCAAGCCATTCATACACGCCAATCTTAGCGACCGTCTCGTTACCGACCGCTGAGTATAGACATGAGGGACTTTCGCACCGGGCCAGACCTAACGACCACAACCAGCGTGTCGCGCATCGCGTTACCAGCTGACGAAACCGATGGTCTCAAACCTGCTCAGCACAGATGCGTCTACAAGTTCCGGATATGACCTAGCCCGTTGTCGAGCTGATAATCCGATGTCCCGTTTGGTAGGACAGCGTCACAAATGTCACTGATCCGCCATCACACCAGGTTGCACGTTCCATCTGCAGAACGGATGCCCCCGGCGCCGCTGCGAGGAATTCTTGCTCGAAGTCGGTCGCCGAACTCGCCAGTATGGTCAGCATTGCACGGTTAAAAGGGACATTTTCCAAGAGCCACTCGTTGGCAGATTGCTTTGCGAAATCCACCTCAACTGCTTCTGGTACGGTGGTCAGACTGACCCATCGATCCTCGAGTGCATATGGAGCTCCATCGGCCAGATGGACGGCCATCAAATGCAGCATTTCCTCGCCCTGAGGCAACTCCATTGCAAATGTAATAGCATGCGGTGGAACTTTGATTTCTCGCTTGATCAGTCCATAGCCATAAACGGCCCCACGGTCTTCGATCTCACGGCGCACAATCTGGACATCAATCACTGTTCGTGCAATCGGATGTAGAGCAACGCGTGTCCCGGAACGCCGTTTTCGTTCTAAAACTCCGCTTTCAGCAAGTTCCCTCAACGCCCTGTTCACTGTGGTTCGCGAACATCCGAACTCCTTGGCAAGGTCCATTTCCTTCGGAATGCGAGTCCCGGGTTGCCAGATACGATCCCGTATCCGGCGTAGGACTTCTTCCTGTATTCCTTGCCAGGTGTTTGTGTCCGGTTCGTTCAATATGCTGCCCTCAATTCCTGCACCGCGCTGCGATACTGCGCTAGAATTTGGTCCCTGCGCACATGCTGGCCTCGCTGTACCATATGGCGACCGGCGCTCCAGACATCTGTGACCAGATTGTCGTCGCCAGCAAATGAGAAACTGTCAATCAGCATATCGCCTTGAAGGTCGGCCAGGTCCACATGACTGGTATCGAGCGCAAGCATATCGGCCCACAAGCCAGCTTCCAGCGCACCGGTCGAACGGTCAGCACTGGCCGCACCACCGTTTAGGATTGCCTCAAACAAACGACGCCCAGTCGACTGCTCAGCCGTTGCCAGAGCGGCGCGCGAATGGTCGCGAAGACGTTGTGAATAGTCGAGCGTTCTCAACTCCTCGGAGAGGGAAATACGGATATTGCTATCAGATCCGATCGCCACCCTCCCACCTGCTTCAAACCAGCCTAGCCCATCAAAAATACCGTCACCGAGGCTGGACTCAGTGATCGGGCAAAGCACTGCGGTTGCTCCCGTGTGAGCAAGGCGTTCTGTTTCATGCGGCAGCATCTGGGTCAGATGGATGAAATGCCAGCGTGCATCAGGTTCGATGTGATCCAGAGTCCATTCAACCGGGCGCATGCCCAGGCTAGAGAGCGTTTCCTCGACCTCAGGAATTTGCTCAGCCAGATGCATGTGGATCGGCCCATCTCGAAACAGAGACGCAATCTGTTTGAGATCGCGCGGAGCCACGGCGCGAAGACTGTGAGGCGCGATCCCACTAACCCAGTCTCTAGGCCCATCATTCACGAGACCGGTGCTGTCTTCCGCCAGTTTCATAAATCGTTCGATGTCATTCCCAAATCGATTCTGCCCAGCAGAAAGCGGTCGTCCATCCAGACCACCATATTGATAGAACACGGGCAAAAGGGTCAGACCAATTCCAGTCTCCTTGGCCGCTTCCGTGATCCGCATCGCCATTTCAGCGAGTTGGGCATAGGGCTCGCCTCCCGGCCCGTGATGCAGATAATGGAATTCCACATTGGTGGCATATCCGGCTTCGAGCATTTCCATTTGAACAAAGGCCGCAATCGCCTGGACCTGCTCTGGTGTAATACGCTCGAGAAAGCGAAACATAAGACGACGCCAGCTCCAGAAGCTGTCAGTCGGGTCAGCGCCGCGCTGCTCGGTCAACCCTGCCATCGCCCGCTGAAAAGCATGCGAGTGTGCATTGGCCGGAGCTGGCAGGACGCAACCATAGATTTCTCCATTTGGCTCGGTGTCTGAATCAACCCGTTCGATCTTGCCATTTGGGCCAATTTCAATGCTTACGCCGTTTTTCCAACCGTCCAAGGTTAGTGCACGTTGCGCCCAAAGTTTCTGCATTTCGCCCTCTTGACTCCACATCACGTTCTTTCTTTTATGTATGCACATATAGAATATATGAGCAAACATTGAATTAGCCTACCACCGGATACAATATGCTGCTGCGCAACCTCACTGCTGCAACCCTTTCGTCAGAGGGACCCTATGGTCTGATCGATCACGCTGCGATTGTCATCGAGGCTGGAAAGATCGCTTGGATTGGAGCTGAAACAGACGCGCCGCATATTGACGGCGAGACCATCGATTTGGAAGGCCGCCTTGTCACCCCTGCCTTGATCGATTGCCACACGCACATCGTCTACGCAGGCAATCGTGCCCGCGAGTTCGAGATGCGTCTCGAAGGCGCCAGCTATGAAGAAATAGCACGGGCGGGCGGCGGCATCGTTTCGACCGTCACAGCGACCCGTTCCGCAAGCGAAGACGATCTTGTTGCCGACGCCTTGCCGCGCCTGGACGCGATGCTGTCAGAAGGCGTGGCTGTTGTTGAAGTCAAATCCGGTTATGGCCTGTCACAGGAAGCAGAACTTGCAATGCTCCGCGTAGCTCGGCGCCTTGAGGAGCTGCGGCCAGTTCGAATTAAGACCAGCTTTCTGGCAGCCCACGCCATTCCGGCCGAATACGACGGTCAGGCAGATGCATATATTGATGAGGTCTGTGTTCCAGCTCTACGTGCAGCCTCTGCGGAACAGCTTGTCGATGCTGTCGACGGTTTTTGCGAGGGCATCGCGTTTACACCGGCTCAAATCGCGCGGGTTTTCGAACTGGCGAAAGAACTGGGCCTTCCGGTCAAACTTCATGCCGAGCAGTTAAGCCACTTGGGCGGCACAAAACTCGCGGCATCTTATGGCGCCTTGTCTGCGGACCATGTCGAATATGCTTCAGAGGAAGATGCCCGTGCTTTGGCTACAGCAGGAACGGTCGCCACGATCCTTCCCGGCGCCTTCTATACGCTACGCGAAAAGCAAGCGCCACCGATCGAATCTTTTCGCGCGCATGGCGTTCCTATGGCAATCGCGACCGACTCGAACCCCGGCTCATCACCTCTGTCTTCTATGCTCTTGACCATGAATATGGCCTGCACGTTGTTTCGGATGACACCGGAAGAAGCGTTGCGAGGGGCCACAGAACATGCAGCTCGTGCGCTTGGTTTGTCCGATTGCGGCACGATCAAGAAAGGCCTGCGCGCGGATCTGGCTATATGGGATGTGACCCACCCTGCCGAACTTGCCTATCGCATTGGTTTCAATCCGCTTCACGCCCGTATCTATGATGGAAAGTACGCCCAATGATCCTGACGCCTGGCCATGCCACCTTGGAACAGCTTGAGGCTATTTGGCGCACCGGCTGTTCAGTCAAGCTTGATCCATCCGCACAGTCCGGAATCAGGGCTTCCTTTGACCGCGTTGCCAAAGCAGCCGTCGGAGACATCGCGGTTTATGGTGTAAACACCGGCTTTGGGAAACTCGCCTCTGTCAAGATAGCACCTGAGGACACAGAGGCGCTGCAACGCAACCTTATTCTCTCCCATTGCTGCGGGGTTGGAGATCCGATCGAGCCTTCCACGACACGTCTGATGATGGCGATCAAGCTTCTATCGGTGGGGCGCGGCGCATCCGGCGTCGCGTCACAAACAGTGGCCTTGATCGAGGACATGTTGGAAAAAAACGTCATGCCGGTCATCCCGGAACAAGGTTCTGTGGGAGCTTCTGGCGATCTTGCGCCGCTCGCCCATATGGCCGCTGTGATGATCGGCGAGGGCGAAGCGGTTTTTCAAAATGTTCGGCTGCCAGGTGCAGAAGCGTTGAAAAAGGCGGGACTTCAACCGGTCGTGCTCGGGCCCAAAGAAGGGCTTGCCCTGATCAACGGCACCCAATTTTCAACAGCCTCTGCCTTAGCCGGACTGTTTGAAGCGTGGCGTATGACCCAAACGACGTTGGTGACCGGGGCTTTGTCAACGGACGCCATTATGGGATCAACTGCGCCACTTCGGGCTGAAATCCATTCTCTCCGTGGCCATCGCGGCCAGATCGATGCAGCAGCCGAAGCCCGCCGCTTTCTGGCTGGCAGCGAGATTCGGGAAAGCCACCGCGAGGGTGACACCCGTGTTCAAGATCCCTATTGCATTCGCTGTCAGCCACAGGTCGTCGGAGCAGCCATCGACATTCTGCGCTTCGCCGCCCAAACGCTGGAAATCGAAGCGAATGCTGTCACTGACAATCCGATTGTCCTGACAGATACGGACGCAATCATCTCAGGCGGCAACTTCCATGCGGAACCCGTTGCCTTTGCCGCAGACCAAATTGCACTGTGTATCGCCGAAATCGGTGCAATTGCGCAAAGACGCATCGCGATGATGGTGGACCCTGTACTCAGTCATGACCTGCCACCATTCCTGACCCACAAGCCGGGTCTGAACAGCGGTTTCATGATCGCTGAAGTATCGACCGCTGCTTTGATGAGCGAGAACAAATTTCTCGCCAATCCATGTTCGACAGACAGCACACCAACATCCGCAAATCAGGAAGATCACGTGTCCATGGCGGCTCATGCCGCGCGGCGTCTGATACGTATGAACAAGAACCTCTCGGTCATTCTTGGTGTCGAAGCCCTAAGCGCAGCGCAAGGAATTGAAGCCCGCATGCCGCTAAGAACGGCTCCCGCACTGATCAAAGTCATAGAGACCATTCGAGCCAAAGTTCCGGCGCTGGATGAGGACCGCTATATGGCGCCAGATCTCGAGATTGTAGCCCAGATGGTCCGGGCTGGTGATCTTGCTATCGCCGCCAATTGCGAGTTGGAGCTATGATAGAGATTACTGAAGGCTCCTCCCCATTGGTCCTGGGCCTGCCTCACACAGGCACCACCCTGCCCGAAGATATCGCAGGCGATTTTAACGAAGTGGGCCGTGCGCTCGCCGATACGGACTGGCATATTCATGACCTCTACGCCGGCCTCGTGGATGCGACAATCGTGCGGACACCGATCCATCGCTATGTGATCGATGTGAATCGGGATCCCTCCGGAGACAGTCTCTACCCTGGCCAGAACACCACAACGCTGTGCCCCCTGACGGATTTCGACGGCAGGCCGATCTACGCAGAAGGCAAGGCACCCAAGCCTTCCGAAATCGAGCGTCGCTGCGCCGTCTATCACGCACCTTATCATGCAGCACTAGAGGCTCAGCTGGCGCGCATCAAGGCGCAGCACGGGTTTGCCATTCTTTACGATTGCCATTCGATCCGAGGCAACATCCCCTTCCTGTTTGACGGGCGGCTCCCGGATTTGAACATCGGCACCAACTCAGGCTCCAGTTGCGCGACGTCCATAGAAACACTTGTGGAGCAGGCATGCATTCGGGCCGGCAAATATTCCCATGTGGTCAATGGCCGGTTCAAAGGCGGGTGGACCACGCGCCACTACGGCCGGGTGGCCGAGCATTTGCATGCCATTCAAATGGAGTTAGCCCAGGCTACATACATGGCTGAAGCACCGCCTTGGACCTTCAGACCTGAAAAGGCGAACAAACTACGCGATCTTCTGCGAGAAATTCTCACGACTTTGACGAACTGGAAGCCAGCATGAGCGATCCGAGAAAAAACAGCCGCGACGTTTATCCGCCCACTGGATCAGAGTTGACCGCCAAGAGCTGGCTGACCGAGGCCCCGTTGCGGATGCTGATGAATAACCTTCATCCGGACGTGGCCGAAAACCCTCATGAACTGGTGGTCTACGGAGGCATAGGCCGCGCCGCCCGAACATGGAAGGATTTTGACCAGATCATCGCCAGTTTGAAAGACTTAGACGCAGATGAAACACTGGTGGTGCAATCCGGCAAGCCCGTTGCTGTTGTCAGGACACATAAGGATGCACCGCGCGTCTTGATTGCCAACTCGAACTTGGTGCCACACTGGGCCACTTGGGACCACTTCCACGAACTCGACAAAAAAGGCCTCGCCATGTACGGCCAGATGACGGCCGGATCGTGGATCTACATCGGCTCTCAAGGCATCGTCCAGGGCACCTATGAAACCTTTATGGAGGCAGGCCGCCAGCACTATGGCGGAAACCTCAAAGGACGCTGGATCCTCACAGGCGGTTTGGGAGGCATGGGTGGCGCACAACCTCTGGCAGCTGTCATGGCAGGGGCGTGCTGCCTAGCAGTGGAATGCGACGAGAAAAGCGCGGATTTCAGGCTTAGGACACGGTATGTGGACGCAAAGACCCACTCCCTGGATGAAGCCCTCGCGATGATCGGCAATTGGACCGCTGCGGGCGAGGCAAAGTCCGTTGCGCTCATTGGCAATGCCGCAGACATCTTCCCGCAAATCCACAAGCGCGGCGTGCGCCCTGATATCGTCACCGACCAAACCTCGGCCCATGACCCAATCAATGGCTACCTCCCTCAAGGCTGGACGGTTGCCGAATGGCGTTCAAGAGCCGAAAGCGATCCAAAGACAGTGGAAAAAGCCGCGCGTGCATCGATGAAGATCCATGTCGCGGCCATGGTCGCGTTTCACAATGATGGAGTACCCACGGTCGACTACGGCAACAACATCCGCCAAATGGCCCTTGAAGAAGGGCTCGAAGATGCATTCGCCTTCCCGGGCTTCGTACCAGCCTATATTCGCCCTCTTTTCTGCCGCGGGATCGGACCTTTCCGTTGGGTTGCCCTGTCTGGCAACCCTGAGGATATCTACAAGACCGATCAAAAGGTCAAGGAACTGCTGCCAGACAATAAGCACCTGCACAATTGGCTAGACATGGCCCGTGACAGAATCTCGTTCCAAGGACTCCCGGCTCGCATCTGTTGGGTCGGACTAGGTGACCGCCACCGTCTGGGACTGGCTTTCAACGAGATGGTCAAAAATGGCGAGTTGAGTGCTCCGATCGTGATCGGGCGAGACCATCTCGACAGTGGATCCGTCGCCTCTCCCAATCGTGAAACCGAAGCAATGATGGATGGCTCAGACGCTGTATCCGACTGGCCACTTTTGAACGCGCTTGTGAACACAGCCTCCGGAGCGACTTGGGTCTCATTGCATCACGGCGGAGGAGTTGGAATGGGCTTTTCCCAACACGCAGGTGTGGTGATTGTAGCAGATGGCACCGACGATGCCGCCCGGCGCATCGAACGCGTTCTCTGGAATGACCCCGCATCAGGAGTCTGGCGCCATGCCGATGCCGGATATGATAGCGCAAAAGAATGCGCGCGTGCCCACGGTCTAAAGCTTCCCGGGATACTGGGTTAGATGACCGTCAATCCGCACATCGAAGCCTTACCGGCCTACAATGCGGGCCTGCACGTAAGCCGGTTCGAAGCCGACTACGGTCAACCGCCTCTGGCAAAGCTTGATAGCAATGAGACCCTTTTCGGCACCTCTCCTTTGGCTATCGAGGCCGGCCAGTCGGCAGTACTGCGCGCATCTCTCTATCCAGACGGTAGCGCAACTGACCTGAGTAGCGCGCTCGCAGCACATTGCGACGTGGACGTCGATACTATTGTCTTTGGAAACGGCTCCGAGGAACTCATCTACGCCCTTTATGGGGCCGTGCTGGCACCGGGCGATCATGTATTGACCGTTGTGCCTGGTTTTGGTCTGCACACGCTAGCCGCCAAATGCCTTCAAATTCCGGTTCGAACTGTCAGCTATAAAGGTGACTGGCAACTGCCTATTTCCGAGCTCACCGAAAAACTTACGCAGAAGCCGAAGATCCTGGCCATATCATCCCCCTCCAATCCGATGGGTGTTGCGCTTTCGATTGACGAGCTTCAGGATCTCATTTCAAAGATCCCACCGGAAACGCTGCTACTACTTGATGAGGCTTACTTCGAATACAATCCGATCGCGACGCTGGCGGCGCTAAAAATCAGTGGCTTGAACTGGGTCAGTTTGCGCACATTCTCAAAGGCTTACGGACTTGCGGGTGCACGGCTCGGATATGGCCTTTGCAGCAACTCTGAAATTCGTGATGGCATCCGCAGCATTACACCCCCGTTCAATGCCAATTCCATCGCCCAGGCCATGGCGCATTCGGCCCTTTCAGACAAAACCCACCTGGAAAACACGATCCGCCAGACTTCTTCGGCACGTGAGAGCTTAAGCGATGCCCTGCGTGAGATGAAGTTTGAACCAGCTCCCTCAAAGAGCAACGCTGTTTTCTTTGAAACGTCCGAAAATTCACGTGCCGTTGCTGAGGCTCTACGTGACGTAGGAATTTTGGTCAAACCGTGGATGGAAGAAGGGTTTGAACGATTTTTGCGCGTGTCCGTTGGAAGACCTCAAGAAAACGATGCCTTCCTTTCCGCAATACGAAAGCTTGGACTGAAACCAGGCTCATTCTCAACCCGCTAATAAACGGCGGGTGTTTTCACCAACCAAAGCAAGGGGATACATGCTATGAAATTTGATATTCTAAAAGGTGCTGCACTCGGGCTTGGCCTGACGTTGGCAACCTTCGGCGCAGCGCAGGCCGATATGCTTGAAGACATCAAGTCTTCCGGCGAAATGACCTTTGGGACCGAAATGCACTACGCGCCGTTCGACCTTTTGGTGAACGGCGAATATGAAGGTCTCTGTAAGGACCTAATGGATGAGGTCACCAAGGATCTTGGTGTTTCCCCCGTCTACAATGATCTGCCTTGGACGTCAGTTCTGCCGGGTCTTGAAGCTGGCAAGTTTCAGATGGTGAACGCACCGGTGACAATAACCGCGGAACGCCTGGAACGGTATGCGTTCACCCTGCCAATCGCTGACGCATCGGTCGGTCTACTCAAGCGGGCAGGAGACGATCGTATTTCTAGCCCAGAAGACATCAAGGGACTTGTTGTCGGCTCGCAAAAAGGGTCTGCTCAGCTTGAGCAGCTGAAAGTCTTTGGAGAAGAAGTCGGTGGTGTAGATACCCGCGAATACTCCTCCGTCGATGAAGCCTATGCAGATCTTGCTGCAGGCCGCTTGGATGCAGTTGCCGGATCTTTCCCGCTTCTGGGCTATGTCGCTTCTCAGCGACCGGAAGTCTTCGAGACAGTGACCCCAGTTTTCGGCAAAAAGAAATACTTTGCCTGGGTCGCGGTGAAATCCGACGAAACCAAGAGTCTGATCGAGGAAGTCAACAAAATCATCCTCAAAATGCAGGATGACGGCCGGATGGCTAAACTTCACGAAAAATGGCTTGGCACAGCGGTTGAACTGCCGCGTGAAATGCCAGCAATGAACTAAGCTCCTATCTGGGCCTGGCTTCAACAGCCAGGCCCTCATCTATGCTAACATGGAGGGGGTCATGTTCTCATGGTCGGCCATTTTCGAAAATCTTCCATATTTACTGGAGGCAACACGCTTCACGCTGATTGTCTCTGTGTTTGGAATGGTTCTTGGACTGTTGTTTGGGATGATTGTCTGCGCTTGGCGCCTGTCGAGCTCCAGATTTCTTAGAAATTTTTCCGCGCTCTATGTGAGCTTCTTCCGCGGAGTTCCCCTTCTGGTGCAACTGCTCTTGGCCTATTATTTCCTGCCATTCATCGGCATCAATTTGCCCGCGCTCCCCACAGCTATTGGAACCATTGGGCTTTGTGCCGCCGCCTATATCGCTGAAATTTTGCGCGGTGCATTGATGGCAGTGCCCAGAGGGCAAGAAGAGGCAGCCGTTGCAATCGGCATGACCCCCGCAACGATCTGGCGACGCATTCTTATTCCTCAGGCCTTGAAAATCTCCATGCCTTCACTTTTCAACGAGTTGATCTTGTTGGTTAAGGTCTCGTCCTTGGTCTCCGTCGTCGGCATTGTCGAGTTGACACGGATGAGCCAGTCTCTAGCAGCAGCAACATTCCGGCCATTGGAGATCTACCTGGCTGCAGCAGCAATTTATCTGGTGATCAACCTGGCTTTGGCCGCCCTTGGTCAATGGCTCGAGAAAAGAATGGCCTACTGATGGAGTTCGACCTTTTCATTCAGTACGGGCCGATGCTGCTAACGGGCCTGAAAAACACGGTGCTGTGTTGGATCACAGGAGCAGCGGGGGGTATGACACTTGGTTTCTTTATTGCAGCTGTCATGCATTATGGCCCCCGTTCTATTCGCTACGTTCTGCGCGCCTACATCGAAGTTATTCGAGGGACGCCGTTCCTGATCCAGCTCTTCATTCTCTACTATGGCGGCCCCTATGTCGGCATCCGGCTTGATCCAGTCCCAGCTGGGATTCTTGGCCTGGTGGTTTATGGCAGCCCTTACTATGCGGAGATCTTCAGAGCCGGATTGCAAGCCGTTCCGCATGGCATGGTCGAAGCGGGCCGGGCCATGGCCCTGCCCGAATTCACCATCTTGCGCCGGATCGTTCTGCCGATATTGATGGTTTCATCCGTACCGCCTCTGACGAATTTCTCCATCATTCTTACTAAGGAAACGGCGATCCTTTCGATCGTGACGGTACCGGAGTTGCTCTACCAGGTGCAGACAATGTCCGCAGAAACGTTTGCCTATGTGGAAGCAATTCTTGCACTGGCTTTGTTCTATTGGGGCTTGGTTGAGCTCATCTCCCTGGTGGGCAGAAAATTCGAGCAAAAAACCAATGCCTTTCTCTTGAGGGAGTCGAGCTCATGACCACTGCACAAAACGCCTCCTCCGTCGAAATTCGGAACCTAAACAAGTATTATGGTAAGTTTCACGCCCTCAAGAACATTGATCTCTTCATCCCTCCGGGAAAAGTGACTTGTCTGATCGGTCCCTCTGGATCAGGAAAATCGACGCTGTTGCGGTGTATCAACTTTCTGGAGGAATACCACGACGGGTCAATCAAGGTCGACGGCCAGGTTATCGGTTTTGAGACACCGGGGGGGAAACCGATGGCGGCTTCCCGCCTGCGCGAAATGCGCCGCTCGATTGGAATGGTGTTTCAGCATTTTAATCTCTGGCCGCACATGACGGCGCTTCAAAACGTTGCCGAAGCGTTGGTCCAGGTGAAGAAGCTGCCGAAAGCCCAGGCTGAGGCCAAAGCCAAGGACGCCCTTACAAAAGTGGGTCTTGCCGACAAGACGAGTTCATTTCCCAACCGTCTGTCAGGCGGCCAGCAACAACGCGTCGCGATAGCCCGAGCTGTCGCCATGGAACCCAACCTCATGCTGTTCGACGAACCTACATCAGCTCTCGACCCTGAGCTGGTCGGCGAGGTGCTCAACGTCATCAAAAGTCTTGCGAGCGAGGGCATGACAATGGTGATTGTCACGCATGAAATGGGCTTCGCCGCGCATGTTGCCGATCAGGTGGCCTTCCTCGAAGCTGGAGAGCTGGTGAATTGCGCCGCACCCGACCAAATCTTCAAGACACCTTCTGATGAACGGATCAAAGCGTTCCTAGAAACCTATCACGCGCGGAACACGATTTAGATAGTGGACACCTAAGGGTAGACGAGGATCAGTACCGTAGGAAAATCGTCTTGGAAATGTCAGCAGACTCAAATTTAAACCAAGTAGACTGAACTGAAAATGCAAGGTCCGTCTGACGGCGAGAAGAAAAACAGCGTGACATTGAGTTCAGACGCCCGTTTCAGAACCAAGTACGCTGTTGTAAAAAGCCCGCCTGCTGATTCAATTAGCCGATGGCTTTAAGAACGCGTGCAGTCCGATTAAAATCGACCGCCGCCATCTTCATCAAGGCAAGAGGGTTGCACAGCATTTAACCCGTCGTCCACTATAGCCTTTCTCAGTGCTGAGTTCTTCGCCCAACTTGCCTTTTGTTCAGCATGCTATCATGGCCACTCTGCTCACGGGCTGTTCCTAATGCACCCGATACAAGCAGAATGTTGCGGACCATGACGTCTAACGGGTTATTTCCGATCTATATTAGTCGGCAATTCAATTTCGGACCCCTCAGGATCAAACGGCGCTCAATCTCTCAAACAGGCTCTGACGCCTACAGCCCGTTCAAGATCACACTCCGCCCGCAAAAGCTCGATCTAGAGCCAGTTTGGATTCCCAATCCATGCAGAGCTGAATTATCAGATCGACTACCATCACCCAAAAAGAAAGGAAATTTAGTTAGAGTAACTCGAATTTTTGTGCCGAGCACGATGACAACAGCCAATACACTTACACTCTCAACAATAGCGCTACACGCCTTCAATGAAAATTCAGAAGTACGATGCGGCTCAAACAAATTTCATTTGGAACAGATAAAAAAATACGATATCAAGAAAAATTAATTGTCGATTAATATGAAAAGGCATATTTATTAGTTAATTATACTTAATAAAATCATAACTAGGAAAATTTTACCTACTATATGGCATATATTTCCTAGTATATAAGAAATATATACCTAGTAAAAATCGACATAACTTAACTTTTCTCCGCCCGAATCCCGCTATTACTACGTTATAGATTCGTAACCATGGCTACCGTGAGGCAGCCTACCCGATTTTGGAACATGAATATGGGCGTTGCGACATCAAGAATTGACTCTTCAGGCACCGAGACGGGGACTGATCAAGGGATGCATGCAAATCCAATCACGCCGCGCTCCGAGATGGATTTAAAGGTCTTGTCCGATGACGAGCTTCTAGCACTCATTGCCTCTGACAGAGAAGATGCCTTCCAGACTTTGGTGGAGCGTCACGTCGACAGAGGCTATGCAGTCGCCTACCGCATCCTACAAAATGGGCAGGATGCAGAAGACGTTGTTCAGGATGCGTTTCTCCAAGTCTGGACACGTCGGCAGATGTGGCAAAGCGGACTGGCCAAATTTTCCACCTGGCTTTTCAGGGTCGTCAGCAACCGCTGCATTGACCTCCTCCGCAAGCCAAGGACCGAGACCGTCGACGAGCTACCTGAATTGGAAGACACCAGCTGCAACCAGACGCAGGACCTGGAAAGACAAGAAGTAACCGAATTGCTGGAAAGCGCCATGATGAAGCTTCCCGACCAGCAACGCATCGCGATCGTCTTCTCCTACAATGAGAACATGAGCAATGGCGAGATAGCTGAAATCATGGACACAACAGTGTCGGCTGTGGAGTCCCTACTGAAACGCGGGCGCCAAAAACTTAGACAATTACTCAAAAAGCAGGGCGCCGATATCTTGGCTGCATTTACAAATAGTTAACTCTACTTAAATCACCCGAAATTAAAAATCGCCTGAATTCGAACTTCTCCTCCGTTCAACAGTCAGAGCGCGACCAATCGTGCTGACCGCGCCGCAGACGAGCGTGGATCCTGTGACATGAGGAGAAGACGATGCCTGTTATTTCGACCAATACCGCGGCCAACACGGCGGTCCGCTACCTGAATTCAAATGCCGCCGACCAATCTGAATCCCTTGCGAAACTCGCAAGTGGCTCAAACATCACCAAAGCCTCCGATGATGCGGCCGGCCTGGCGATAGCGACCAAGATTTCATCTGATGTCGCAACACTCGAGCAGGCGTCAACCAATGCCTCGCACGGCATTTCAGTTCTGCAGACAGCCGACGGTGGTGCAGCAAACGTCAGCGATATTCTTGAACGTATGAAGACGCTCTCGTCACAATCGGCTTCGGGCACGGTGACTGACACAGAGCGCGCCTACATCCAAGCTGAATTCGAGCAGCTTCTCGAGGAAATTGACGGAATCGCTGAAAGCACGCGGTACAATGGCCAAAGCTTGCTGGATGGATCGAGCGACTTCTCGGATGATACAATTGACACCGCAGCAATCGTAACAGGCGCCAGCGCCGATGCCACTGTAACCGCGGATACAAGCGGCACCATCAGCATCAACGATATCGAAATCGAACTGACCACCGACGACACGACGATGACCGTGGACGAAATGGTGACGCTGATCAACGATGGCCTTCAGAATGAGGGTGAGTATACGATCACTGCGTCCAATGAGTCCGGCACGCTGACCCTGACCTCGCTCGACACCGGCGATGACGCATCGATTACACTGGCAGACGTAACCGGAACCTTGAACCTGGCCACTCTTGGTCTGACCGCAGGCACGACAACCGGTACATCTACCGAAGTCGACACCACGGGCGCTGAAGTTGTGGTCGGCTCCTCCTCTGCAGATACAATCAATTTGTCTCTGCCAGAACTGACCGCCGAAGCCCTCGGCATTTCTGGCCTGGACGTATCAACAGCAGACGGTGCTGCCGAAGCTCTCTCGGTGCTCGACATGGCCATCGACGAAGTTTCAAACGCACGGGCTGAAATGGGTGCAACGATGTCGCGGTTTGATTTCCGGTCTGCACAGATCGACACCAGCATCGAAAACCTGGATGCCGCACAATCCGCCATCGCCGATGTCGATATTGCAAAAGAACAAGCAACATTGTCTGCGGCCAGCGTGAAGGTTCAGGCCGCAGTTGCAGCGGCCACCCAGGCAAACGAAATGCCAGAGAACCTGCTCTCCCTGATCCGCTAACATCCAGTTACCGGGCCGCCTAGAACACCCCATTTGATGCCTCGCTCCGGCGGTGTCATGGGCGGCCCGGTGCCATTGCAATCTCGCTAGAACCGGACCTTCGTGATGAGCGTAACCGACACAACATCGACTGCGGTGACCACGACTGAAACCGTCTACACCGCCACAGCGAACGCGAGTTCCGACATTGACTGGGACGCATTGATCGAAGCCGCTGTGCTGCAAAAAGAGCTTCCAGCAGACACTATCGAGACAAAGATAGAAGAGAACGAAGCCGAGATTGCAGCCTATGAAGAGATGCAATCCCTCCTCCAGGATATGGAGGATGCACTTGATACAATTCGCGGAACCGGCGACACCCTCACTGAGTCGGATGATGTCTTTTCTGTACGCGAAGCCTATCTGACCGGGTACGGCGATGTGACAGCCGAATCCGCTGTCGTGGTGACCGCTGATGATGGTGTCGACGTCGCGACTTATCAGCTCGAGATCTCTCAGCTTGCTACCAGTCAGAAAGTGGCCGGTGACGTTTACGCCGACAGCACGGCCGAGGTCGGACTGTCAGGCACCTTCACACTCGAGCTGGACGGGGCAGAGTATGATGAAGATGAAACGGCAAGTGAGATTACGATCACCGAGGATATGTCTCTCGATGAGATCGTCGAGGAAATAAACCTTGTATCTGATGTGAGCGGTGTTTCCGCATCTGTGATCCAGGTCTCGGATACCGAATTCCAAATTGTTCTCAGCGCGACCGAGACCGGACAGGACATCGTCATGTCCTCTGTTTCGGGTGATGATATCGGTCAGTCCCTCGGAGTGACTGACAGTTCAGGAGCTTTTACAAGCGAGCTCCAATCGTCACAGGATGCCATCATCATTGTCGACGGCATTGAGGTCACGCGCGATAGCAATGTGATTGATGATGTTATTGATGGTCTCACTTTCTCGATCTACCAGGAGACCAGCGACGACGACTACATCTCGGTCGAAGTCGCACAATCGCTGACCACCATTCAAGATGCCATTTACACACTCGTTGACACCTATAATGCCTACCGCGAGTGGGCACTGACACAGCAAGAAGTATCATCTTCCGGCGGCGCATCTGACGACGCCGTGCTGTTCGGCGACAGCACCATGCGCCTCGCCAATTCCAGCATAGCCTCAAGCTTGGCAACGATCATCGATGATGAGGGTATGTCGCTGCTCGGACTGTCCTATGACAGCAGTAACTATCTGGAAGTCGATGACGACACTTTGTCGGATGCACTGCTAAATAACCTTGATGCGATGGAAAGCCTCTTGTTGTTCGATATGGAGACAAGCTCCAGCGATCTGGCACTCCTCGCACGCAACACCTCCATGCCAGAAGAGCTTTCACTCGACATTGACGTCGATTCGGATGGCAATGTCTCAAACGTCTACGTCGATGGGGTCGAAGGACTGTTCGAAGTCAGCGGCACGCGTATCGTAGGTGTCGACGGCAGCATCTATGATGGCATCAGTTTCGTGTTTACCGGGACCGAAAGCCAAACCGTTGACATGACCTTCTCTTCAGGTCTGGCCGAAAACCTTTTCAATGTAGTCAATCAGTACGCGGACGAAGACGACGGCGTACTGACGGAAATCATAACGACCTTAAGCGATCAGAACACCGACTACGAAGAAGAATATGACAGCATTATCAGCGATGCTGACGACTACAGAGACTATCTGACCGAACTGTACGCGTCCTATCAGTCAGCAATCGAGGAGGCAGAGTCCGACCTTGAATACCTTGAAGCTCTTCTCAGTTCAGGAGATTAAGTGATGAGCTACGCCATGAACCGAGCCATTGCGGCCTACCGCACCGCCGCGACTACCGTCGCGCCCCCGGCGGCAATGACCCTGCTGCTTGACGAGGTCTTGAACGCAATCGTTCTGGCCGCGGACAAGTTACGGCAGAAGGAATTTGAGCAGGCCCATCTGCGCATCGGCCGTGCGACTGGCATCCTGCGCGGACTTCGCCAGAACGTAGATCTTGATGTTGATAGAACTCTAGCGAAGCAACTGATCCATATGTACACGCGCAATATTTTCGCGCTGAACAGCGCCGCATCAAAGCCCGATGCGAGCGATCGTTTCTGTACGATTGCGACGGGCTTGCTAGAGTTGCGCAACGCCTGGGCCGATATGACAACGCTATCAGCCCGAAGTCAGCAAACTCTGCTTGAGGACATACGGGCAGAGCGAATTATTGCTGAATGCGTCTAAGCCATAGACAAGAAACATCCGTGCATGTACCGTTTTGGCCATGCACGGATTCTGTCTGGTTTGGTTATGACTTCAGTGACGCATCAAATGGAAATAGAGAAGTTTGATGCGCTGTTGGATAAACACGGCTCAGATCTAAATGCTTGGCCTTTGGCTGAACAAGAGCCTGCGAGAGAGCTGCTGAAAATGTGCAGTGCTGCGAAAAACCGGCTGGAAGAAGAGCAAGCCTTGAAGGCGCTTCTTTCTTCCCATCAGCCTCGTTTAGCCCCCAAAGGTCTTGCGGCGAAAATTCTAAAAAAAGCACGTGAAATTTCCTGACGCAGACACCTCAGGATGATGGCACAGAACCGTAAGGGATAAGCATTCCTTGCCGTCTGTTTCTGATGATGCCCGAACGTACGTAAGCTGGCATTTTCTGCCCACCAATCTTCGCAAATCACCATCCGCGTTTGAGTCGCCACGCACATATACGTCGCGAAGCTCGGATTCCAGCCAAATTCACATCAGTGCGACTGGGAATTTTTTTCCCACTAAGCTTAAATTCTCCCAGGCAAAATATTCCCAAGTAAATTCTTCGAAAAACCGCGCCTGAATTGACTATTTCACCCGTTTCAATATTAGACAGGGTGAATATTCATTATCAGATAATCTGATCCACCCTCGAAAAGTATTAATCGAGCGAGGGCGGAGATATGACTATATCAACCGTAAATTATTACTCGGACCTAACTAGCACAACATCAACTTCGACGACATCAACCGAATCGGACGACGATAGAACGTCAATCGATGGCGATGAATTCTTGTCATTGATGGTAGAGCAGCTCCAGAATCAAAATCCGACCGACCCGACTGATACAAGCGAATTCATCAGTCAGATGGTCGACTATGCGAGCTATGAGACCCAATCGGAAATTTCCGATCAGCTTTCATCGATCACCGACACACTCGCCAGTCTGATGAATTCTCAAGGTCTTGGCTACCTCGGACAAACCGTGGAAGCGGTCGGAAACACGACATCGATTCAAGATGGAGAGGCCGAATGGTCCTACACCTTGGAGAGCGAGGCGGAGAGCGTCACGGTCAACGTCCTCGATGAAGACGGAAACACGGTCTATAGCGAAACAGGAGAGACAGATGAGGGCTCTCACTCATTCACATGGGACGGCGTAACATCCAGCGGTGAGCAGCTTGAAGATGGCGGACTGTACACCATCGAGGTGGAGGCCCAAGACGCTGATGGCAATGATGTTTCGGGATATACGACCGTCATCGCTGAGGTGACCGCAGTCGATACAACCAGCGACGAAGCTGTCCTGGGCATTGGTGATTCCTCTGTTCTTCTCGACGACGTGCTTGCCGTCGTCGCAGCGCAGTAGGGGGTCGGCATGAGCTTGCAAGGCGCCCTCAACGCATCGATCTCCGCGCTGTCTGCACAGAGCACGGCGCTCTCTATCATCTCAGACAACTTGGCCAACTCTCAGACGACTGCCTACAAATCATCTTCTACCAGCTTTTCCAGCCTGGTCGCGGGCAGCGGCTCGAATTCAAGTGGTGGTGTCTCCGCAACGATGGTTTCGAATGTGGATCAGCAAGGTTTGCTGGTGCAGTCGACGGATGCGACGCATCTTGCCATCGAAGGTGATGGCTTCTTCATCGTCTCTGATGGGACAGATGCGACATCAACCTATTACTCTCGAGATGGTGAGTTCACCGTCGATAGCGATGGCTATCTGACTAACGGCGGCTACTACCTTCTGGGCTGGACGACTGATGCCGATGGAGAGGTTACCGGCGGCACTAGTGAGAATTCTCTGGAGGCAATAGATCTCGATTCCGTCCAAAGCTCTGTCGACGCCACATCAACTGTGGAGTTTCAGGCCAATCTTCCGGCAGATGCAGAAGTTGGTGACAGCTTTGAAACGAGCTTTGAGGTCTACGATTCCCTGGGCACAACCAGCACGGTCACTGCCACCTACAGCAAGACCGCCGAGAACACCTGGGAAATCGCATACTCTGACCCCACACTGTCCTCCACTGGCGAAACGATCGGAACCGTCACTTCCGCAGACATTGAAGTGACGTTCAACTCAGATGGCACTTTAGCCTCGACAAACCCAGACCCCGCCGAACTCACGATCGAAGGGTGGACGACAGGCGCTGCGGACAGTTCCATAACTCTCGATCTGGGTGACGCGGACAGTACCACTGGGCTCACTCAGTACGCGTCTGATGATGGCGATCCTGCAATTGACGTGCAATCGATCGATCAGGACGGTTTGGCCTACGGCAACTTAAGCTCGATTGAGATCTCAGATGACGGTTCGGTTATTGCCTTCTTCGACAACGGCGAAGAGCGTTCGATCTATCAAATCCCGATTGCAACATTCGGCAACCCGGATGGTCTCGAAGAAAACAGCGACGGCATCTATTCGCGATCATCCACCTCGGGCAACGCCACTCTCCATGAAGCTGGAGAAGGTGGCGCAGGATCCATTCAGGGCGGATGGCTGGAAGCCAGCACCGTGGACACCGGAGAAGAATTCTCAAACATGATGTCCGCCCAACAAGCTTATTCCGCCGCATCGCAAATCATGTCCACGGCAAGCGACATGTTCGACACACTCCTTGATGCTGTCCGGTGACGGCGATGACCGAAGAGCTCAAAGCTTGCAAGGAAGAACACCGGCGATTGAAGGCTGAAATCCTTCGGCTTGAAGCTGCTCCGCGTTCTCCGGCCCAAAAATTGAGGCTGCTGGTTTGCAAACGCGACCTTCAAGACCTGATGCGCCGCATGCGCCAACAACAACAGGCAGCGGGAGAAAAAATGTCCCGCTCCACCACCGCGACACAAGTCATCGGCGCATACAGCCGCACGGTCGACACATTAAAGAAACAGGGACGATAAACATGACAACTCGAGCAGCGAAACAGCCGAACGTGGTGTTGTCCTCAAAAGACATCGCAAAGGTGGAAGCGATCGTAGACCATGCGATCTGCGTTGCAGATGATCTTATTGCTGTCACAGAGGAAGAGAACCGCAGGCTGACAAGCGGCCGCCCAACCTCAATTGAAGACCTTCTTGAGAGAAAACAGAAACTGGCAGCAGAACTTGAGCTGTTCCTGAAAAAGTTTCGCGCACAAAGCAACATCTTCCTGCTCGCGTCGCCGGGGAAATTCACAGAGCTTCAGCTCAGAAACGAAAAACTGACGGCCGCACTCGCGCACAACAATCAGAACCTGATCCGCGCCCTCACGGCGAACCGCCGAAGGGTAAAAACCATCATGCGGGCAATTCAAGACAAGCAGCAATCGACGGCAAGATATGGCGTCAACGGCCAATACAACCAGAACACTCCGCATCCGGTCTCGATCGGCCGACGGTACGAGGCGTAACAAAGACGCTTGAGCGCGAACCGGAGCCCAGTCGATGACCAGTCTGACAACATCTTCCTATATTGCCGCCAGCGCGCTCACTGCTGCGCAGGTGCAGTTGTCGGTCGCGTCCTCCAACATCGCCAACGCAGATACCGAGGGATATACTGCAAAGTCCGCCTCGGCAGAGTCTCAAACCACTCTCGGCTATGGCTCAGGCGTAGCGGTTACCGGCATCGCTTCAAGTGTCAGCCAATATCTACTGGACGATCTGCTCACCGCCACGACCAATGCAGCAAACACGACAGTCACCGCGGACTACCTCGACGGATTGCAGCAATCTTTTGGATCAACAACAGGCGATGATGGCGACGGGAGTTCGATCGCCAATACCATCGCCACCTTCGAAAGCGCGTTGACAGAGCTTGCCGAGACACCCGAAAGCGAAAGTCTTGCCAGTGCCGCCGTTTCAGCGCTCGAGGATGTCACCTACCAGCTCAACAGCCTTGCGACAGATGTTCAGCAATCAATAGATCAAGCCGACGAGCAGATCGTCGATGGCGTTATGGCTGCCAATGAGGCCATAGAGGCGATCGATGCCTTGAACGAGCAGATCGAAGCGGCCTCTGCTCGCGGCGACAGCACGGCGGACCTTGAAGATCAGTTGAACGCTTCCCTTGTGTCTCTCTCTGAGCAACTGGAAATCGCAACCTTCAAAGCCGACGATGGGACCGTAAAGGTATACACAAGCGATGGTCAGGTTCTCGTCGACAGCAGCGCGCATCTTCTGACCACAGAAACAGCAGCTGACGGCACCATAAGCATTTCGGCAAATGGTACCGACATCACCGACGATCTCGACACTGGCAATCTGGGCGCCCTGATCGAGCTTCGCGATGAAACCCTGCCAGCCTATCAAGATATGCTGGATGAACTGGCAACCACTTTCATCGATGAATTGAACACCGTAAGCGCAGGTCTCCTGACCGGTACAGGCGCCTCGGACATTGCTGTCAGCGATACGGTTCAGGCCGACCCGAGCCAGATGCTTGGCGACACGCTGCCATCCGAGGTCGCTTATGAACTGCTCGATGTCCTGCAAGAGAGCGTGAGCTTTGATGCTGCCGGAGATCTAACTGCGGACGAGATGTCATTTACGGATTACGCCAACAGCATTCTTTCAAATCTCGTCAATGCGACCACCACCGCAGAAACACGGCTTGAATTGGCAGAAACCGAACTCAGCACCATTTCCGATACAATTTCATCGACTTATGGCGTCAATGTGGATGAAGAACTGACCCGTCTTTCCGAGCTCGAACAGCTCTATTCAATCGCTTCGACGCTTCTCAGCGTTGTTCAAGAAATGTTCGATGATCTGCTGACTGCGGTTCAATAGGAGAAAGACCGATGGTCATGCGTGTTGCCACATTCAGCCAGTCATCTACGATTTTGCAAAGCGCGCTGGAGACCCAGGCCAAACTTGCAAGCAATCAGGAGCAGCAGGCCAGCGGCACCATTTCCTCTGACTATGCGGGTCTTGGCACGGATGCCGCGACGCTTGTCGATCTGCAAGTGTCCATCTCCAGATCCGAAGCTTCTCTTTCCGTTGCAGAAGATGCGCTCTCCCGTGTTGAAATGACCTATTCGGCGCTCGGGGGCATCAGCGACATTCTCACCTCGATGCGCGCAGACGTCACCGCAGTCCTCACCGACGAGGACCTCACCGCCTTGCAGCTCGTTGCGGAAGCATATCTTGAAGATGTCTCATCGTTGCTCAACACACAGCTTACCGGACGCTACCTCTTTGCCGGAAGCAACACCCAGGAAGCACCGGTCGACTTGACGGCTTATGAGGCTACCGATCTGACCACCACGGACAGCAGCTACTACACAGGCGATACCTATGTTCAAACCGTTCGCCTGAGCTCTGAACGATCACTCGACTATGGCATTACAGCGGACACCGAGGCGATTGAAATGGCCATGAGAGCGCTGTCTTATGCGGCAAGCGCAGATCCTCTGACCACAGATGATGTCGAAATACTTTCAGACCTTCTCATTGACGCACAAGATGGCGTGATTGCTCTGCAGAGCATCACGTCGACAGCTGCATCCAGTTTGGAGAGCTTCATCTCATCCGAAGAGGAATACGTCGCGGAAGCCGAGGAGCTCGCCAGCGAACTCAATACCGCGGATGTTGCCGAACTGATTGTCCAGGCTTCCAGCTATGAAGTCCAACTCGAGGCCAGCTACGCGGCTTTGGGATCGCTCAGTGACCTGTCAGTACTCGATTATCTGTTTTAGCGCACTGCTCATAGTGGCCCTTGCCTCTATTTCAGAGATCTGAGCGCAGTAAATTGAGGGCCTCTCTCATTGGGTTATGACCTGTTTGACATTGCTCGGAGGATACGAAAGAGTTCCGGAAATCCTGAAATTGATGGAATCTCGCAGATGCCGCTTCCCAAATTGTCACTTCAGGTGCTTGAGGCGTTCGAGCAGGTTGCTCATTCGGGTTCTGTTCAGACTGCGGCGGCTGAGATGGGGCTGTCGATCTCGACAGTTTCCCATCATGTGGTGCGGTTGGAGGAAGAGCTTGGAGTGAAGCTACTTGATCGCTCGACGAGGCCCTTTGCGCTGACCCGCGAAGGACGCGATGCGCTCCATCATCTGAAACTTGGCCTGCAGCATTTAAGGCAGGCAACTAGCGAGACGGGAATTGCCGGCCTGCTCGGAACGAGATCTCTCAAGATCGGATTTGTCGAGGATTTCGAAAGCAACCTGGCACCAGAGCTTGCGGTTATGCTCGCAGGGCGGATGCCAAAAGCCAAATTGTCGATCAGCAATGTCCTAAGCCATTCAGCGCCAGATTTGCTCCGTCGCGGTGAACTCGATCTGGCGATTGCCTCGACGCCAATCAGCGGCGTGCAAGACCTGTCGCTTTATCCTTTGGTGCGCGATCCTTTCATTATGGTTGTCCCACGGGGAGAGACGGGCGATCTGCTAGGCGATCAGTCCAAGTTGCCATTCCTGCGTTTCAACCCAACCCATCAGATTGGCAGGCAGGTCGAAGCACATCTATCACGGCACCGCATCACGCTGCCCGAGCGATACAATTTTGACACCGTGCAATCGATCATGGCTGTCGTTGCCAATGGTGATGGCTGGTCAATCATAACCCCTCTTGGCTACGCGCGGGGATTGAGGTTTGAGAACCGTGTTCAACTTCGGCCCCTTCCTGTCTCCCCATTTGCACGCCGCATATCGTTGATCGCACGCTCTGACTTCGACGCGCAGACGTCACAGACGATTGCCGCCCTCGTGCGGGCACGGATCCAACGTGTGATTGTCGATCCCATTGTCGACGCACATCCCTGGATGGGCGATGCATTCAGCATGCTGGGCGATGCATAGAAACTGCTCTGCGTGATATTTTAGGCGGCAGATTCTGCCGCACGGCGCAAGATCATCTTCGATTTTTTCGAAACTCAAGCTTCTCGATTGACGTGGCTCTGGTGACAATCTTCTGTCGATCAGAAGACATTGTTATTCAGGAAAGTGCGACAGGGATGCGAGATCAGGCCAGAGTTGTGATCATTGGAGGCGGTATCGCAGGGTGTTCCGCACTCTACCATCTGACCAAGGAGGGATGGTCGGACGTCATGCTGATCGAGCGCGACGAACTCACGTCGGGCACCACTTGGCACTCCGCGGCGCAGGTCACGAATTTCGGAATGACCCAGACTATGATTGGCCTCAAGAGCCATTCGATCGCGCTCTACAAAGAGCTTCGTGATGATCCGGAATATCCAGTTGGCTATAATTATGGGGATGGCGGCATCCGGCTGGCCAACACCGAGGCGCATATGGATGGCTACCGTCATTTTGTCTCACTGGCCGCGGGGATGGGTGTCGATTTCGAGGTGATCGACGCTGAGGAATGTGCGCGCCGTCACCCCTTGATATCGACCGAAAATCTGTTGGGCGGGCTGTGGGATCCGACAGATGGACATATTGATCCCGCGCAGCTTTGTCAGGCGCTGGCGCGACGCGCGCGCCTCGCAGGTGCCGAGGTGAACCGGCACACGCCGGTGACGGGCCTGACCCAGCATGCGGATCACACATGGACCGTTCATACCGAGAAGGGCGATGTGAAGGCTGAAATTGTTGTCAATGCGGGCGGTTATCGCTGCAATGAGATTGGCGCCATGATGGGCGTCAGTCATCCCGTTGCCTCAATGGAGCACCAGTATTTTCTGACAGAGGACATTCCCGCCATTGCCGAGGCCGGGCACCGAATTCCACTTTTGCGCTGTCCGATCAGTGACTATTACTCGCGGCAGGAAAAAGGCGGGTTGCTCGTCGGCTTTTACGAGCAGGATTGCCGGACATGGGGCATGGACGGCATTGATCCGAAATTTACCAACGACCTTTGCCCCGACGATCTAGACCGCGTGATGGATGTGCTTGAAGGCGCATTCGCCCGTATGCCGGCGCTGATGGAAACCGGCATTCGGAGCATCGTCAATGGACCAATCACCTATACAATCGATGGAGCGCCGCTGGTTGGGCCGATCCCGGGAAAACGCAATGCATTTTGTATCGTCGGATTGAGGGCCGGGCTTGGTGAGGGGGGCGGTCATGGCTGGTTGCTGGCGCAGCAGATTGTGCATGGCGAAGCGGAATATGACACCTGGGTCATCGATCCGCGCCGGTTCACTGGTCACGCAAGCGTCGAACTGACCGCGCTCAAGGCCATCGAGGATTATCAGAACGAGTTCCGCTTCCACTTTCCGCATGAACACCGGCCTGCCGGCCGCCCAATGAAAACAACGCCCTTGACGTCTCTTCTCGCTGCTGAGGGTGCTGAATTGGGCACGGTGAACGGCTGGGAGCGTGTCGAATACATCAAGCCGTCTCCAGACTTTTCCGAGACGCTTGGCTTTCGGTTCAACGAGGTTCATCCCGTGGTCGCCAGCGAAGTCAAGGCAGTGTCAACTGGCGTTGGTCTGTGTGAGGTTTCCGGGTTCAACCGCTTCGAATTGACGGGCACGGATGTTCACTCCTTCCTAGATCGCATGATCTGTGGCCGGGTCACAAAAAAACCAGGTCGGGTGGGACTGGGCTATCTGCTGAACCATCATGGAATGCTCAAGGCCGAGGCGACGATCGCCAATATTCCGACTTCGGAACGGGGACCGGATCGTGTGTGGTACGGATCCGCGGCAGCGTCGGAAAACCACGATATGGATTGGCTAAACCTGCACCTGAAACCTGATGAGGATGTAACCATCCGCTCACTGACCAATGCGCAAACAATCCTCGTTCTTGCCGGCCCCAAGTCTCGCGATGTGTTGTCAGCCGCAGCCCGTGGTGATTGGTCAAAACAAGCGTTTCCGTGGCTATCTGTGCGTGAGGCCTATATCGGCATAGCTCCTGCGACTGTCCTCGGTGTCAGTTTTTCCGGAGAACTTGCCTATGAGATCCACGTTCCCAACGAAAGCCTGGCTGCGGCCTATACCGCTTTGCGCAAAGCCGGAGAACAATATGGTTTGCAGCTCTTCGGGGCTCGTGCTGTCGACTCCATGCGCCTCGAAAAGGGCTTCCTTCACTGGAAGGCGGACATCCTCACAGAGTTCGATCCCTTCGAGACCGGTCTGGACCGGTTTGTAACCCTCGACAAGGGTGGCTTTATCGGGCGCGAAGCCTTGATGCAGCGCGTGGATGCAGGTCCGAAGCGCAAGCTTGTGACACTTGCCATTGACGCGAGCGATGCACCGGCCCACGCAGGGGCATCGGTGAAGACAGCCGAGGGCATTGTCGGCACGGTAACGTCTGCCGAATGGGGACACCGCACTGGCCTTAACCTTGCGTATGCTTTCGTCACCCCATCGTCTTCGGACGAAGGGCAAGATCTCACGGTTGATATTTTGGGTCAAAGCATACCGGCCCGCGTGATCGCTTTTGCACCCTACGATCCAATGCACCAGCGAATGAGAGCGTGATTGTTTCGCCCCGAACGCTCTACATGTGCGCGCCAAACTGGTCCTAACGACGGTGACTTCTGGCTCTACTAGGTCAAGTGTGCACCGACTAAGTACGAGCGTCCTATTGCCGAATCGAGGAGTCTGCCGGGTAGAAAACACCAATCGTAGCTTTCAGAAAGCAGTCTCTACCGGGCTCCGGCTCAACATTGCGGTAAGCGCATTCAACCGGATTTGAAGTTTCCAAGCTTGCGAGCCCCGCTCGCACAACGCGCTGTTGGGATACTCGATGCAAACAGGATCATTGGGATGAGCATCAAGTCATGAATGAGATCATGGTCCTGTTTGCCGCGACGTTGGCGGCAGGCATCTTGCGTGGCCTCACCGGATTTGGCTTTGCCCTTGCTGCTGTGCCGCTTTTTAGCCTGCGCATCGAGCCCCTTCAGGCTGTTTTCCTGGCGCAAATCCTTCAGGTCGCCGCTGCGCCGACTGACATCTACCAAAACCACCGAAACGTTGATCGGGAGGCTTTGACGCTGCTTTGCGCGGGCGCGCTTGTTGTCACACCGATTGGCGCCTACTTCGCCACCCGTCTCCCGCCCGACGTAATGCGTCTGGCCATTGCAATCGTGGTCCTTCTTGGGCTGATCGCACTGCTCTCGAAGGTAAAGATCCGCGGTGGCCGAGGGCCGGTTCTCGCTGCGGGCGCAACTGCCGGGTTGCTTAGCGGGCTAGCCGCCATGCCCGGGCCGCCCGCAGTAGCCTATTTTCTGGGGCGCGGAAAAGGCAAGGTCGAAAGTCGCGCCTCGCTCTTACTGTTCTTTGCTTTTACGGCCGTAATTGCGCTTGTTTCGCTCGCGCTTGGCTCGGATGTCATGGGTTGGCATCTGCTGTTGAGTGCTGCGATCGGTTACCCGGCAATGCTGACTGGAACCTGGCTTGGCGAACACCTGTTTCATCGGCTTGGCGACGGACACTACCGCGTTGCCGCAATCACGATGCTTTTCATATCCGCTCTTTTGACCGGGGCCAAAGGCCTGTTCGGTTTTTTGTGATGGAGCATTGTCTCTTGAAGTGCAGCACGCAAGAAAACGCGGCCTCTTACAGGCGGCGTTTCTGCTTCATTTCTTGTGCGAATTACGGATCAGGACTGGCCCTTCCAAGGCACGAGGATATTCTCCAAGCGGCGCATCAATATGTCGATCGCGAAGCCAATAAGGCCAATCAAGACAATACCCATAATGACGATGTCTGTGGCCTGGAATTTCGATGCAGCAACGATCATCTTGCCTGCTCCCTTTTCGGCAGCAACAAGCTCGGCCGCGACCACGGTGCCCCAACAAACACCCATAGCGACCCGCGCTCCAGTGAAAATTTCCGGTAGGGAGTTCGGCACAATCACATGCCGCAACACCTGCCATTTGGAGGCTCCGAGCGAATAGGCTGCGTGAACCTTTGTGATGTTGACACCTGAGACACCTGCTCTGGCCGAGATGATCATGACCCAGAGCGCTGCCAGGAACAGAAGCACAATCTTCCCATTCTCGCCAATTCCGAACCAGATAATAACAAGCGGGATCAGGGCAAGAGGCGGCACAGGGCGCATGAACTCGACGATGGGATCAAACCATCCGCGCGCCCATCCGGAAAGCCCCATGGCGTAGCCAAGCGGGATGCCGATGATTGACCCGAGAACAAAGCCAGCAAGCACACGCCAGAGCGACCAGCTCACGTGATCCAGAAGCGCCACGTTCTGATAGCCATCACGGGCAATCTGTACGAGCTGGCTAACCACCGCCTCAGGGGGCGGCATCCAGATCGGCTCCATCTGGAGGCCCTTGCTGGGCGAGAAATTCAGAGAGCCTTTGCCGGTCATGGTCACAGAGCCATGTGGTACCTTGACTTCCTGTCCCGGCTCTATCGGCTTGCCGTCAACGGCGATGATCTTTGCGTCGTCGCCATCGTTGCGCTGCGCCCGGATCAAGACCGATCGCCATGCCGCCACTGTCGCCGTGTCGCTTTGCGCAAACCCTGAAGCGGCGGCCGGCTCAGGATCTTCAACGGCAGCTCCCATTTCGTGCACGAGTACCGTCACCGTTGCGTCTGACTTCGCGCCATCGGGCGCCTCGGCGGTGTAGGAGAAGGAAGTGGTGCCGGTGTAGGGACCTGGCACATGGATGGGCACCAGCTTCGAGCCTGTAAAAGCACCCCAGACAAGAAAAACGACGACGATAGAGATGATCGAGGCAGCTCTATCCGGCGTGACCGCACTTTCATCGCCGAAGGTGACCGTCTTTAGCGAGGTAAAGTCGGTGACCTTGCCCATTGAAGATCGCATCAATCTCAGGAGCAAATAGGCGCCGAAGAACAGGGCGATGTAGACTGCAAGGATGACGAGGCCTGTCATGTTACTTCTCCGCTCCGCTCATGATTTCCTCTTCCATTTCCCAGATCATGCCCAAGATCTCTTTCTTGGTTTCTCCGAAAGCAGGATCCTCTTTCACAACACGCAGGTCGGCGCCGACCGCCCGCTCCGCAAAGGGAAGATTGTATTCTCTATGGATGCGGCCGGGGCGTGGCGCCATCACCAACAGGCGCTCGCCCAGCAAAAGCGCTTCGTCCACGGAATGGGTTATGAGGATGATGGTCTTGCCGGTTTTCTTCCAGAGATTGAGCACCAGGCCCTGCATTTTCTCACGAGTCAACGCATCGAGCGCACCAAGCGGTTCATCCATCAAGATGACATCAGGTTCATTGGCCAGACAGCGTGCCAGTGCAACGCGCTGCTGCATCCCTCCAGACAATTCGTAGACCGCCTTGTCCTTGAAAGAACGGAGGCCGACTGTATCGAGTAGGTTTTCGACGATCGTATTGCGGTCCGTTTCCGGCATGCCCTTCATTCTTGGGCCGAACTCTACATTGCGTCGCACACTCATCCACTCGAAAAGGGCTCCTTGTTGAAACACCATGCCCCGTTCGGCTCCCGGTCCTATAACGGGCTCGCCATTGAGCGTGACGGTGCCCGATGTGGGTGCCAGAAAGCCCGCGAGAATGTTGAGCAAAGTAGACTTGCCGCAGCCAGACGGGCCGAGAACGGAGAGCAGCTCGCCCTTTTTAATGTCGAGCGACACATCCTTGAGCGCCTGAACATGACCACCGCCGGGGAGGTCGAACCGCATAGAGAGACTTTCGATGCTCAATGAAGCCATGAGGTCTTGTTCCCAAGTTGGTTGATCAGGGAAAGGCGGACCGAGGTCCGCCTTTCTATTCCTTGATCTTATTGCGCGGCTGTAAGCGGGCCGGAATTTACGGTGCCATCATAGCTGTCGAGTGCAGTTTCGATGCTTCCTGCCTCCACGAACACGTCCGCAACACCTTTCATGAATGTCTGTGCGTTACCGCCCAGCCACTTTTCCGAAAGCTGCTCTTCAATAGAAGGAAAGGTGAAAGTCGAGATAGAGGCTTCGGTTGCTTCTACCGACATGCCCGATTCCTTCGCGATCTTCTCGAGCATTTCAGGCGATTTATCAGCGAGCCACTGAGCGTTGGCTTCGGCAGTAACAGCCAGGAACTTTGATACCAGCTCTTCGTTCTCGACCACAAAGTCGGCAGGACCAGAAGTTACATCAAAAACGAGAATGCCAAGTTCTTCCTTCTCTGCGCCGGTGAGCAAGATATTGCCGTGCTCTTTCATCCGGGATAGGCCGCCACCCCAACCACATGCGAAATCGACCTCGCCTTGAGCCAGGGCAGCAGCTCCGTCAGTTGGCGCCATGTCGACGACTGTCAGGGAGGATACATCAACGCCGAAATGGTCCATTTGGCGAAGGAACCCGTAGTGGGCAGCAGTGCCGATTGGAACGGCAACCTTTTTACCAGCCAGTTCAGCCGCACTTTCTTTTTCGATCTCCAGTGCAGTTGCCACGACACAGTTGTCATTGTCTGAGTAGCTTACGGCGACGTCCAGAACCTGCAGTGCCTGCCCTGCGGACGTTGCAACAACAAACGGCGGCACGCCCTGCGAAACTGAAAGCTGTACATCACCCGAGGCCATCGCTGCAGACATTGCTGTGCCAGTTTCAAAGCTGACCCACTTTACCGGCATGCCCAGCGCTTTGTCGTATGCGCCATCTGCCTTGGCTGCGAGGAAAGGCATCGGCCACTCCAGGAAATAGCCGACAGTCAGCTCCTGAGCGACTGCGGCCTGGGCACTCAGCAGCATTGCGCCGCCCGTCAAAAGTCTCACAAAGGTCTTCATAATTGTCTCCTTGATCCGTCTGCCGTTAGGGCTCCCCCGTCAGCCAATCTCGCTCGAATTTTCGAGATCTGCCGGTCCGGTAGCTGGCGCCTTGATTGATGAAAGGCAGGTTTCGGCGGGCTTTCAATAGAAGTGGCAGGCTGGACATAAGAGTTGGCCAGATCTGGCCCTACTCGCGCTGAAAAATTGAGCAGAAAGTTTGGGCAACTGCACCGTGCTGAGCCAATTCAGCCTGGTTAACTCTTTTCCCGCGTAAAGCATGTCCCACGGAGCGATGCTCATGACCCACTCTGCCCCCATCAATGACTTGGACAATGTCATTCGCGCCGATCGTGATCATGTTTGGCATCATCTGACACAACACAAACCCTACGAGACCAAGGATCCGCGCGTCATGGTCGAAGGCAAGGGCATGCGTTTGTGGGATGCCTCGGGACGTGAACATCTCGACGCGGTTTCGGGAGGTGTTTGGACGGTGAACGTCGGCTTTGGCCGCGAAAGCATAGGCAAAGCGATCAGCGATCAGGTTACCCGCCTTAATTTTTTCGCTCAAAATGTCGGGTCAATTCCGGGCGCAATCTTTGCCGAGAAGCTTATCGAGCGGATGCCAGGTCTGAGCCGCGTGTATTTCGTCAATTCAGGATCCGAGGCGAACGAAAAGGCATTCAAGATGGTTCGCCAGATCGCGCACAAGCGCTTTGGCGGCAAAAAGCACAAGATCCTCTTTCGCGAGCGGGACTACCATGGGTCAACCATTGCAACCATGTCCGCTGGCGGCCAGCCCGAACGTAATGCGCAATACGGCCCCTATACACCTGGTTTTGTTCAAGTACCTCACTGCCTTGAATACCGCGCACAATGGGATTGCGAAAACTATGGTGAGCGTGCGGCCGATACGATTGAGGAAGTCATCCTGCGGGAAGGTGCTGACACTGTTGGAGCACTGTGCCTGGAGACGGTGACCGCAGGCGGTGGCGTCATTACTCCGCCAAAGGGCTATTGGGAGCGCGTGCAGGAGATCTGCCGCAAGTATGATATTTTGCTCCATCTCGATGAAGTTGTCTGCGGCGTCGGCCGGACCGGCACTTGGTTCGGCTATCAGCAATATGGCATCCAGCCAGATCTGGTCACGATGGCCAAGGGTGTGGCTTCCGGTTATGCCGCGATCGCTTGTCTCGTGACGACGGAAGAGGTCTTCAACATGTTCAAGGATGACGCGAGTGATCCGATGAGCTTCTTCCGTGATATTTCAACCTATGGAGGCTGTACCGCAGGACCTGCCGCCGCCTTGGAAAACATGCGCATTATCGAGGATGAGGGTCTTCTGGCGAACACGGACGCCATGGGCGCGCGATTGATGGATAACCTCCATGCGCTCAAGGACAAGCACGCAGCCGTCGGTGATGTTCGCGGGCTCGGCTTGTTCTGTGGCGCTGAACTGGTCGCAGATCGTGTCAGCAAGACGCCTGCCGGGGAAGCCCAGGTTCAGGCCGTAATTGCTGACTGCATGGCGCAAGGGGTGATCATCGGCGCAACGGCACGTGCCCTGCCAGGGCTCAACAATACGCTCTGCCTTGCTCCGGCACTGATCGCTACCGCGGATGACATTGATGCAATCACCGATGCGATTGACGGAGCCCTGACGCGCGTATTCGGCTAGAGTACGCGCTCAGTTAGGAAGACGCTGCTCAAGCACTGGCTGGTGCTTGACGTGAGAATATTGCGCCCGAAGTTCCTAAGGCATAGCGTAGGTTCATAGGTCCATTGCGTTAGGTCTGGGTTTGGCGATACCTCCTGAAATCTTTCTGTTGCCACAGCGCAGTGATGCAACGCTGCAGCAGCAGATTCAGCAAATTGTTGCGGAGGCAATTGTCTCCCGGCATTGCGCAGCGGGCGAAAAGATGCCTTCGTCGCGGAAACTCGCCGATCACCTGGGCGTGTCGCGTATTACAATCACGCTGGCCTATGCGGAACTGGTCTCGAACGGCTATCTGATTTCGCGGGATCGTTCGGGCTATTTTGTGTCCGATACCGCGCCGACGCAGCCATGGTTCGCCGAAGCCGATACCTCTGCTCCGGCGGGTATCGACTGGGACAGCAAACTTGCCCGCCGTCCGCAATCGCGTGGCGACATTCTACGTCCCCCGAACTGGACCGACTACAGGTATCCCTTCATCTATGGGCAATCGGATCCCGATTTGTTCGACCATACCAATTGGCGGAACTGTTCCCTACGTGCGGTCGGGCGAAAGGATTTCGACACCCTCACGCATGACCACTACCAGAACGATGACCCGATGCTCGTGGAATTTATCCTGCGCTATATCCTGCCGCGTCGTGGCATTCGCGCAAATCCGGATGAAATCCTGATCACGATGGGGGGTCAGAACGCGCTCTGGATGATTGCACAGTTGCTGCTTTCCGAGGGACAAAAAGCCATCGTCGAAAATCCCTGCTTTCCGGGTCTGCGGAAAATCTTCGATCAGATGAGATACATCGCGGCGTCAATCGACGTAGACAATGATGGCTTGCCGCCAGATCGTATTCCGGCCGACGCCGATGTCGTGTTCACGACGCCCAGCCATCACGCGCCAACGAACGTGACAATGCCCCTCGAGCGGCGGCTTGAAATGTTGGAGAAGGCAAACCGCGACGATTTCGTCATCGTGGAAGATGACTATGAGTTCGAAATGTCGTTCTTGAGCGCGCCAGCTCCTGCGCTCAAATCCATGGATCAGATCGGCACGGTCATCTATCTCGGCTCGTTTTCGAAATCCATATTTCCAGGGCTCCGCCTTGGATATGTCGTTGCCGCCAAGCCACTTATCCAGGAAATGCGGGAGCTGAGGACGGTCGTTTTTCGGCATCCGCCCAGCCACATTCAAAGAACAACAGCTTACTTTCTGTCGCTTGGCCATTATGACAGTCAGATCAACCGCATGGCGCGCGTGTTCAGCAAACGCCGCGCGATCATGGAGCATTGTATTCGGGAATTCGGCCTAACCCCGGATGTTCGGGATATGCACGGCGGGTCCTCCTTCTGGATGAAGGCACCAGTGGGCGTCGACACGACGAAGCTTGCAGTCGACCTGCGCAGGCAAAGTGTTCTCATTGAGCCCGGCGACGCATTCTATGCCCATCGCTCGCCTGATACGTCGCACTATCGGTTGGCCTATTCCTCGATCAACGCAAACCTCGTTCGCGACGGCATTGCTTTGGTCGCCGAAGCAATTGCCAAAGCGACACAATCTCAATGAGAAAGGTCTCGGTGCTAGCTTGTGGCGGAGCGATGACCGTCCCAAAAAACTCCGGCTGAAAATTGGACTTCTGAGACCTTCACGACTGCTTGGAAGCCGCCTTTTCAAGCATCGGGATCACAATTGGACAAGTTTCAAGTCAGAGTGATTGTTGGGCGCCCCCGCGAAGATGTCTCGTTCGTCAAAGACATTCTTGAACCTAAGTGAACGATCAACAATCTATTCCAATACAATCACTTCTGACTTACTGGCCACGACCTCATCCCGCCTGAGCACTGATAGAGTGACCGTGTATGACCCTTTGGGTAACTTTTGCCTTTTGCCAGCATAAGCTGAATAGGTCGCTTTGTTGCTCTCCAGTGGTTCGCTGGTATTGTCGATGATTGTTTCAGCGCGATTATTCTTTAACGCGATACGGAGCTGGTCCCCCTTATTTAGTCTGGTAAGCCACCCCCAGGCGACGAAGAGAGAGTCATTGACACTTAATCTGGACGGCGGACCCATTTCGACAAGTGACGAATGACGGACAGGCTGCCCAGACAATCCCAGAGATAAAATGTCAGGAACATTTGGATCGACCTTCGCAACTACGCTTTCTGAGAAGAGAGATCTGGACTTGTCGAATTCTCGCTTGCAACCGCTAGACACCAAACGGCCAGTAAGTGGGTCAACGAGTTTCCCACTTTTTCGCAAAGTAATATGAACATGAGGAAACTGGGCCAAACCAGATGCGCCAACCTCCCCGAGTTTATCGCCTATCTGCACGGCTTGGCCCGGCGCAACGACAAGACTACCTTTACGAAGATGACAGTATTGGATTTCGTAGTCTTCGGCGAGCTGCAAGACCAAGCCGTTCCCGCATTCTTTGCCCGCAACTAACTCAAAATCTTCCTGCGTTCGAACGAGGTGATCTGCCTCACCGTCGCGAACGCGCAGGATTGTGCCGTCTGCTACCGCGGTGACAGAGAACCCACTGACGACGTCGGCCATGGACCGAACGCGAAGATCTGTGCCTTTGTGCTTGTCATATGTATACGCCGAGCAAAAAGGGTCGACGGCCTTTGAAGAGGGGTCGACATCTACAAATTGCTGAAAGAAGCAGTTTTTGCCGAGTGTGCAATCGATTGGCAACCCCAACTCAATCGCTTCGGTGGAAGTCGTGAGAACGCTTGCAAGTGGCAGGGAAATCGCCAAAAGAGCGAGTTTTGAGAACGGGACCATGAATGCTGACGTATGGTTTGATGAAGAACTAACTCGCAATTTAATCGCTGCTTTTTGGTCGAATAATGTCGCATGGCCATTTCGCGTTTTCATTCAGTCAGACAGTCGCTAGCTTCCCTTCGTCCACTTGGATATAACCCGATCAGCTAAGATACCGAACCACTTGGGTTCATGGGCTAAAATGGAATGTGTCGTTCCGGAGGAGTTTCATGCCAAATATTTCCTTCATTGCCAGAGACGGCATTGTTGTTCCGTTTGTAGCGACCAAACCAAGAGATGAGAGCAGCCTCTATATCAACGTGGTCGACGACCAAAGTGGAGATGTTCTCCTCCGAGTCGAACTCAGGCATAAAACGGCGGGTATCTCCTTCAGCCATAAATCATCGGACGGATGGTCAAAAAAGCAAATACATGATTTGGCAATTGAAAAGCAGAACAAGATTCTACTTTCAGTCCAAAAGAACAAGTTCCTAATCGACTTCAACGGAAGTGTCTTTGAATACGACTTGACCAGGGATATTGTCGGCCGGGAAATTCGGATTTTCTGCAACTTCGATTTCATCTCCACTGGCTCAGACCTTAGTTCCGATCAGCACTTTGCCAGGCGCTGGCCGTTTCTGTTGTCCTATGAAACGCGACCATGGCTGACATCTCAGATGAGCAATTTACCTCAGATGATTTCTCAGAAAGCCGGCCTAAGCGCGATTATTGCTTTTGATGGCGATGAAAAATTACTCGCCGGCATTGTCGCAAAGATTCATGATTCCGTGGATGAGCTAATCATCGCAGTCTATGAATCTTCTTCGGTAAATGTTGGTTTTTTCAATGAATTGCAGAGCAAGTATTTCAATGTATCGTATCAGGTAGTTCAATATTTCTATAGCGACAATGATGAGGACAGAGACCGAGCATATTTCTTGAACGGTTTGTTTGAGAAGTGCAAATTTCAAAATATATTCTTCCTGTCTCCCTACGACGATCCCCAAAAAGCTATTAGTTGTATTAGAGAAAACCGTATGAGGACGCGGGAAGACCACTTTGCCGTCGTCGAGATAGATCACAAGAGCGACGCGGTCTCAATTTTGGGGTTTTCATTGCGAAAATCGACCTATGTCGTCGATGCAGAAGCACAACACCTTACCTTGCCAGATGACGACATCGCTGCACGGAACATGGTGTCAGTGCCTAGTACTGGTCTTTCGGGAAGCGTCAACTGGTCGGTCAGACTGGATGAAAAGGTAACGGCAGAAGGCTCTTGCAAGAAGGTCCCAGCGGTTTCATTGCGAAATGTGCTAGATTCCTATCGCCCCACAGCAGGCCCGCGAATTGTTTGCATGATCGTTTCGTGTGAGATCAATCGCAATAAACAAGACGCAATCCGACAGACTTGGCTTAAAGACCTTAAGACCGCCAATATCGAATACGTCTTTGTTGAGGGGAACCCGAGCATTGACGGTTCTGTCCTGTTGGGCGATAGGCTCTTCGTGTCCTGCCCAGACACATATGAGTATCTTTCTCATAAAATATACCGATCGATAGAGGCGATCAGGGAACGCTTCAATCCAGATTACATCTTCAAGATCGACGACGATTGTGTTTGCAATGTTCAGAAATTGCTCGAACTTGATCTAAACCGGTACGAGTATATCGGCACCAATATTATTCGGGGCAAAAACGCAACTTATGACTGGCACAAGAAATCCCTTTCGAACAAGCAGCTGAGCGATATCCTCTATAAGGCCAAGTCAGATGTCAGGTGGTTTGACGGTCAGGGTGGTTATTTCCTTGGCCCCAAAGCTATTGATATCATTTCCAAAATGGATCTTCTGACATTTTCGCATATGTATGAAGATTATGCGGTTGGCCGCGCCCTCCACGGGAAAGTGGACATGCCTGAATTCATATCTTGCCATTTCACCTCGATCCGGGACAGCGATATTCACTGGGAAGAGGATTATCGAAATACAATTGTAAGCGACGTGCATTCCCTTGAACGGATGCAGGCTGTTCAGCAGCTCTTCGATCAGGAAAATCAACGTGCGGCTGCCCTCCGGAATGGTATCAATGTTGTCATTTCTTAAAGCCACGCCTCCCAGCGAGGGACGGCGCTATGTCTTCATTTTCACCTACGGAAGATCTGGCTCGACCTTGTTGTCGGGGCTCTTAAATGCACTTCCGGGATGCTGCATACGTGGTGAGAACTATATGGCCCTTGCCCATCTCAATGCGTTCTATGGTTCCTTGAAAAAGTCCAAAGCGCATATGGCGAAAAAAAGTGGTCAGCCAACCCACCCTTGGTACGGCGTTGATGACATCGATCTTGCAAGCGCACGCCAGAAGGTGCGCGACCTCTTTGTTGATGAGGTCTTAAGGCCGCCGCAGGATGCTTTCGTTGTGGGTTTCAAGGAAATTCGCATCAATGTAACCGATATTCCCGATCTTGATGGTTTTCTTGATGATCTTGTCGAGATCTTTGAGGACGTGAAATTCGTCTTCAATCACCGCCGGATCACCGACGTGGCCAAGAGCAAATGGTGGGGGCAGACTTTGCAGTCACATGCGAGAATTCACAGCATGGATATGCGTCTTGAAAGATCCAGACATGTGGGCACCGACCGTGTGTTCCAAGTCTACTATGAGCGTCTGGTCGCGGAGCCACAACATGCGAAAGAACTTGCTGACTTTCTTGGCCTGGCGTTTAGCGAGAGAACCTATCGAAAGGTTATGTCGGTTCGCCATTCCTACTAGGCCATTGCGCACCGGATGATAAAAACGCCTCATTTAGCATCGTTTTTCGAGCACTTGCACGGCGAAGTCGAAATGTCTCTCTTTGAGAGACAACAAGCTTGAAAAAATGAGTTGTCAGGACCTCTGATTGTTCTGTCTGTCACCTTACGAGTTAGTGTTCCAGGTACGATGATGCCCCTGCCTCTGATTACAGCCGTTATTCCAGTGAGACTCTCCAACGAGCAACTCTACGACGAAGTCGAACGTATCGAACGCATTATAGAGACGCTACCTGATGCTTATGTCCCGCTTGTTGTTGACTATGGTACGGGCCCTGGGCGTGCTGATGAGCTCAAGGCGTTGGCGGAGAAGACCAAAACAGCTCTTTTGTGTGTGGAAACAGAGGATCAGCCATTTAGCATAGGTCACGCGCGTGATTTGGGAACGCAACATGCGCAAACGCCCCTGGTCATGTTCCACGACATCGATTTTCTTATCTCGCCTGGCAACTACAACCGAATTTTGGACGAAGTTCGGCTTCGGAGCATGCCAGAAAACGCGTACTCATTTTTTGCGCTGCCTGGCACTTATTTGACCAAGGAGTTCACGGAAAAATACCTGACGCTCTTTTCCGCAGGCGATGCTGAATTCGCGGATGTTTTACTCCACGACGGAGTTATGCGCGCCGACAACTCAATCTGTGACAATCATACCTATGCAATCTCCGCTATCGTTGCGAGCCGCTATCACCTCCTCGCGATAGGGGGGCATGATAGAAGCTTTGCCGGCCATGGTGCAGAGGATTTTGAACTCATGCACCGCCTTTCCTCATATGCCTTGAAGGCTCCGAGGACGCATCAATACTATACAAACACTCGGAAGAATTCGATCCAGCGATATGAAGGTTTTCGGGCCTATTTTGCGCTCTATGGAATTGACTTGTTTCAGCGGGGCTTGCAGGTCGCCCACCTTTGGCATCCTCGACGGCGCGAAGCGAGTTATGTGGCGCCAATGGCGGAAAATCAACAGCGTGTCTCACAGCTGATGGAGGACTATGACGCAGGAAAGTCGTCTCTGCCTTCACTGGAAGACAGTGTTTCCGGTATATCGACGCTGGTTCTCGTCAAAGACGAGAAGGCGCCTCCGATCAGAGCATTGAGGCACGCATTCCCGGCGTTCGGCCGCTACGAAATCAAGCGGGAGGGGGATTTTGAAGATGGCCTGGAACTGGTTAAGTTTGCACAAGAAAAGAACTTTTCGCGCGTTTTCTTTCTAAATCCATACGGCAATGAGCATCGTCTTGCGCTCTACAGGGCGGTGCGTCATTCAGGGATGAAGTTTGTTGTCTGGGACCGTGGCGGTCTCAGCGATAGCTGGTTCTTTGACACAGGCGGGTTCCTTGCGGATAGCACCTCTTACTCACCCGAAAAGTGGGACCAGCCCCTTGCTGAAAAAGAAATAGAACGAACCAAACAGTGGCTGCAAACCCATAGGGATAGTCCCCCGCTGGAGAAAAATGGCGAACGCATTGGAGCGGAGGCGCTCAGCAGGCAGCTCAAGATCGGCGATCGCAAAGTTATCTTCGTGGCGCTCCAGCGCCCAAACGATACCGCGACCAGGTATTTTTCGGATTCCTGTGGAGGTTTTGACGGCTTTAGGCTCTGGATGGAGCATCTGGCCAGAAACTTGGACCCGCAAACCTGTGTAATCGTTGCAAAGCAGCACCCACTTGAACAGACGTCGCCAGAAATTGCAGGCGTCCAAATAGTGGATGGAAAAACCAATTTCATCGATCTAATTGATCTCGCCGATGTGGTCGTTACGATCAATTCCGGTGCTGGCCTCGTAGCGTTGTCATGCGGAAAACCTGTCATTTGTTGCGGTGATAGCTACTACAGTCACCCGGGGCTGGCGGTGTCAGTCAGGACAGAGGCTGAACTGGTGGACGCAGTTAGAAACGCAACCCCGCCGGATGAGGAAAAGAAGCTCAGGTTCTTCCGCTATTTGATTGAGGATTTTTATTCATTCGGCAAATCTATCTATAAGACATCTGTCAAGGAAGGTTCCGAGATCCGTCGTGTGACCGCGATATTGTTCTCGTCCATCCGCGGCCTTCGCGAAAAGACGATTATCTTGGGTGAGGTACCTGATCAATTGAACCTCAAGGCTCCTCTATTTTACTCCTACGGTGGCGAAAAACACGTTCAATCGCTGACTTCTCCCATCGATCTATTGGTCAAGCAGACCGAGAAGGCCGTTAGGAAAACGGAGATCGTTGAAGCCACGCGTTTGCTTGAGGCCTTGCACCTCCGCCAAAACAGAAAGGAGGAGTTTAGTAGTGCCGTGCTCAAGACGGCACAGATCGCGCGTAGAAACGGCAATAACTTCTTCGCTGCCATGATACTTGGCTTGGGCGCTTTTTGGAAAACCGGCGATAATGACAGCGCGTCACATGAGGGGCGTCGTGATGATTGTGCCGAAAAATTGATGCAGTCAGTCGCCCAGCTCGCTCTTTCTCCGATATCGGAACTAAGAGCGCTTGCGGTTGAGGCGTTTGTCCAAGAAAATTACGTGGAAGCTATTCGCCTGTTTGAGGCGATGTACCTGCGTGAGCCCGATAAAATAAAGCACCTTCGCTGTCTTGCCGAGTGCTACGTGAAAATCGGTGCCGAAACTTCAGCATTGAAGACGCTCCGGCTGGTTTTGAATGCTGCTCCAGGTCACAAGATGGTTGAACGACGCCTCAAGAATATTCAAAGGCCTCGCATTTTGCGGCCACTTTACCCTGGGAAGCCGTTCCCTGTCGAACTGGGTTGAATTGAGCAGGCAACCGGTATTCGGCTGTCGACTTGTCCTTCCAATAAAATTGAAATAGGTCACATCAGCGTTTGAAAACGCGCCAAGGACATCAAGGCAAGGCTCTTAGTAAATGAAACTCGGCAGGCAACTGAAGAAGATCAGTCACAGAATTCTTGACGCGGCAAATCTGTTGGAACTGGCTCGAGTTGGCTTCCGTTCGGAGCAGGTTCAACCAGTTGCGATACCGAGCTGGTATCGCCCGACTGCTGGCGCGGCGCTGTCTTCCAAACTTCAAAGCAAAGTCCCGCTGTTTCTTTTTTGCCCCTGGATCCCTGAGCATGGTGACAAACTCCTTGGTACCTTGATGGGCCAACAAGGATATGAGTTGGCTGAGTTCGATGCTTTTCTCGGTATCGAGAAACTCAATACCCGGCGTTCTGTGGCTCGCTTCGCGCGCACCAACCCTGCCCAATACCGACGCATGATACTTCGCCGCCTCATTCCGCTTCGCAAGGAAATCAAGGGTTTCATATTCACTTTCGACTGGGCTCCGGCCATGCGAATAATCGCACAGGTTTGCCAAGAGCTGGAAATTCCTACCATCTTGATCCCTCACGAGTCTGTTTTTGTAGATCGTGAAAAATACTATTGGTGCTCGGAATCGAACGCATCGGTTCCTGTGAGCGACGTTGTTCTTGGCTGGGGGAATCTACAAAAGGAAATTATGGTCGAGCGTGGATATGACCCGCATCGCTTTAAAGTCGTTGGCGCTCCGAAATTCGACGCTTATCACAACATCGCACCAGATCTTGCACGCGAACAGTTCTGCAGGATCTTTGGTCTCGTGCCGGAGAAAAAAATCGCCTTATTCGCCACCCAGCCGCTTGATTCTCAACTTGATGTGGATACGGCGCGCGTGGCGCAACGTGAGGCGATAACCGATCTGCTAGATTACGCTGAGAAGCATGACTTGCAAATGATCGTGCGTCTCCCTCCGTCCAATGATGATATTTTGGGGCAAGATATTCGCGAGAGGATCGAGAACGCAGAGTATGCCGCTGTCGATGACGCCAGTGCGTATGTCTTGAGCGCTGAAGAGGCCATTGTTCAAAGTGATATTGTCACATCGATCAATAGCACAATGCTGTTTGAGGGAATGCTTGCAGGGAGACTATCGTTTTCCATGAAGTACGTCGATTTCGAACCCTTTTGGCAACGCGCGGGCATCCCGTCAGTCAGCAACAAGCATGAACTTGAAACGTTTTTGAACCGATTTTTGCACAGTGAACAACTACCTGAGAGTGATGGACTGGCATGGGCTGCATTGGCTTTTGGCGTTGGCAGCTTTGATGGCGCAGCGGTGCAGCGGATTTCCGAATATTTGCGTTCGATTGGTCAAAACCAAAGTGTGATCGACATTGGAATGTCGCCGAAAGA
This sequence comes from Labrenzia sp. CE80, assembly GCF_009650605.1. Classification (NCBI taxonomy): domain Bacteria; kingdom Pseudomonadati; phylum Pseudomonadota; class Alphaproteobacteria; order Hyphomicrobiales; family Stappiaceae; genus Labrenzia; species Labrenzia sp. CE80. The sequence continues at coordinate 46,390 of NZ_WAJT01000005.1, read as the reverse complement.
AAAGCTCTTCAACAAGAAGCCGCTAGACGTCGTCGCCATTCCCAGCACGCGCACGGTCTTCAATACTGTACAGCGTCACATCAAACCGCTGCTAATGGCTCGTCATGTACAGTCAAGTCGAGATGTTGAAGCCTCCAAGCTCGCCGCAGCGGACCTGTTCTTCCAATGGGGTGTGCGTGACAACGAAATGCGCCAGAGACTTAGAGCGCAAGCAAGGCAGCTCGGACGGCCCGTAATCATAGTTGAGGACGGTTTTCTGAGATCGGTTGATATTGGGCTTTCAGGTGAACCCGGTCTGTCAGTCATTCTCGATGACGTGACCGCTTATTACGATGCGACCAAGGTTTCCCGCCTGGAAAGACGCCTTCAAGAAGGCCCTGACCTGTCGACGGAAGAGGCACTAAGAGCACGTCAAGCGATTGAAAAGATCGTGTCTGCGCGTGTCTCGAAATACAATGCCGCTCCCGATTTTCGTTTGTCAGTCGGCCGCGGGGAAAGTTCCAAGGTCTTGGTGGTTGACCAGCGCTTTGGCGATCAGTCTGTCGAGAGCGGCATGGGAAGCGAAGAGTCCTTTATATTAGCACTTAAAGCCGCGCTCGATGAGAACCCAAACAGTGATGTGATCGTTAAGCAGCATCCTGATGCGATCAATGCTGGGAAATCCAGTTACTATAGCGACGAGCGACTTGCCGACTTTATGAAGACCGGGCGCGTTTTCCCAGTAAGAACTGATATCAATCCTTATGCACTCTTTGACCTTGTTGACGATGTTTATGTTGTAACTTCAGGAATGGGATTTGAGGCACTGATGGCAGGCAAGCGTGTCCATTGTTTCGGCATGCCGTTCTATGCCGGGTGGGGTTTGACAGAGGATCACATATCTCTTCCTGGGCGAAGAACCCGCAAGCGTGCGCTCGAAGATGTGTTTCATTTTTCCTATATCGAAAGTAGCCGGTACTACGACCCTGAAAAAAAGTCAGTTGTTGAAGTTGAAGAAATTGTCGATTTTCTTCAAGAAACACGAAATAATGAATTAATTAATATTTAAAACACGCCGGTCAAATTCTCATCTGCATTTCAAAGGCAAATCTCCAATTAAAATATTGGATAATTCTTGAAATTTTCCTGCCCCCCTACATCAAAATGGGTTTCACCTGACACATGAGATTTGATTAAAGGTCTGGACAGGCGTTGACCTGTTTCCCGCAAGACACCGCATCTTGAGATTAGTCTGTTATCTATTTAAACAAACAAACGATTGAACCATTGCAAAGTGGCAAACTGAGTTCATTTCGGGCTTGGGGAAAAGCATTTTCCAGCTATGAGAATGTGCGCCTGATCCGACTGCGTCACCGTTCTCGCATTGCGTGGGTGATTTGATCGACGACGGGTTTGATCAGGTAGGACAGAACTGACCGCACTTGAGTGGTCATGAAAGCTTCAACGGGCATGCCGGGAACAAGGACGGCCCCGTTTAGCTTTGAGAGCTCAGCCTCATCAATCGCTAGTCTTGCGGTGTAGTAGCTAAGGCCTGTGCGTTCGTCCTCAGTAAGGTCGGCCGAAATCGTCAGCAAATGGGCGTTGAGTTCCGGAGTTGTGCGCTGATCAAAACTCGGAAAGCGGACCCTGGCCTGCTGCCCCGGTCCAAGCTGATCAATATCGACCGGCCGGACTTGGGCTTCGACAATGAGCTTGTCCTCGCGCGGGACAACCAGCATGACCGGCTGGCCAGCAGCGACCACACCACCGATGGTATGAACAGCGAGCTGATGGACGTAGCCTGTCTGCGGTGCACGCAAGTCGACACGCTGCAACTGATCTTCTGCAGCAATGTGTTGCTCGGCAAGACGAGCCAATTCGGATCGAACCTCTTGTAGCTGTTCGAGAACCTCTGCGCGGAAGGTCTCGTCAATCTGGAGGGTCTGGATCTCTCTTTCGCTGATTGCTTCCCGCGCTTGGGCAATTTGAGCAATCAGACTGCCATGCTCACCGCGCAAGCGGGTTTTCTCGCGGCGCAGTGACGTCACGCGGCTTTTGGAAACCAACTGCTTCGCCAAGAGGGCATACAGGTCAACAAGCTCAAGATCGATGAGCTCGATCTCTTGCGCTTTCGCGTTCAGCTGCGCCGCAAGGCCCTCTATCTGCCTGTCCAGCTGGGTGATCTGCTCACTGAGCTGCTGACGTTGCCCCGACAGCGAGTTGCGCCGGGCCTCAAACAAGAGTTTTTGACCCATCTCAACTTCAGTCAGACTGCGGGTTCCATCTGGACCGTTAAATGCGATCGCAGTTCCTCCGTCACGCTCGGCAAGTAGCCGCTTCTCCTGAGCCTCGAGCTCCGCAAGCTGCTTGGTTATCACGGCAAGGTTCGCGCGCGTCACCGTGTCATCAAGGCGAAGCAGCAGTTCTCCGGCCTCCACCAAGTCACCATCATGGACCTTGATCTCGCGCACGATCCCGCCTTCCTGGTGCTGAACCTGCTTGATATTGCTTTCCACCACGACGGTCCCTGAGGTCACGACAGCGCCCGATATGCGGGCCACAGCCAACCACCCACCGAGGCCGACGACAACTGTGAGGCTGATAAGAAGCACTGCAAATAGATGCACTCTGACTGTTCGCTTGAGATGGGCATCGCTCCCTGGCTTCGCGTTCATGCCCTGCCTCCAACACTGGCCACCGGCGAAACCACTTTCTTGAGAACTTCGTCCTTGGGCCCGAAGGCAACAGCCTGCCCATCCCTCATGCAAAGGACCTTATTCGCGGCAGTGATCGCACTGGGACGATGCGCGATCACAACGACAACGGAACCACGCTCGCGCATCGCCATGATTGCATTGGTCAAGGCATTTTCGCCTTCCGCGTCCAGATTGGAGTTGGGCTCATCAAGCACAATCAGGAAAGGGTCGGCGTAGAGCGCACGAGCCAGTGCAAGGCGCTGACGCTGGCCGCCAGAAAGGTTGAGGCCTGCTTGTCCGATAAGGGTATTGTAACCCTCTGTAAGCCCGACAATCAGCTCATGAACATCTGCAAGTCTGGCAGCTTCGGTAATTGCCTCAGGACTCGCGTCGTCGCGAAAGCGCGCGATATTCTGTGCGATGGTACCGTCGAAAAGCTGCAGATCCTGCGGCAGGTATCCGATGAAATCGCCACGTCGATCAATCGGCCATTGCCTGATGTCGGCTCCATCGTAAGAAACCACACCCCGGAGAATTGGCACTGCCCCGACAAGCGCTCTTGCCAGCGTCGATTTGCCTGAGCCAGAGGGCCCGATGACGCCAAGGCCATCTCCAGCGGCAAGATCGAAGGAAACATTGGTCACGAACGGCGTTTGCTCGCCGAAGGGACCACAACTTACCTTCTGCAGGGACAGTGACGTCTGAGGCAGCGGCAATTCCAGTTTAGGCTTCTCTTCTGCCGCCAACGGAAGCCACTCTTTCAAGCGATGCAAGGCTTGGCGACAGGCGACAAAGCTCCGCCATTGCGCCACAGCCTGTTCAATCGGGGCAAGCGCCCTGGAAGTCATGATCGACGCAGCAATCATGACACCGGGCGTGATCTCCTGCTGGATCGCGAGCCACGCCCCCGCCGCCAATACGGCCGATTGCAAGCCAAATCGGATGGTTTTGATCAGCGTTGAGAAAAATACACCCCTATCGGAGGCCCTTAGCTGGGTTGCCCGGAACCCTTCGTTGAGCATCTCCCATCTCGCCGTCAACGCCCCGAGCATTCCCATTGCCTGGATGGCTTCAGAATTCCGTTTGCCTGTTTCGACTTCGGTGGCACGGCCGCCTGCTTTCCGGGTCGCTTCTGCAACCGGCGCCTTCGACATAAGCTCATTGAGGCCGATCAGGCCCGAGATAACAACAGCCCCGCCAAGTGCAACAAAACCCAGGACGGGATTGAACAAAAAAACGATACCAATATAGAACGGCAACCAGGGCAGGTCGGCAATCGCCGCGGGCCCGGCGCCGGACAAAAACTGGCGAATTGAATCGAGGTCCTGCACGGGGCGCATGGTTGCGGAGCGGCGGCCAAGCCGGGTCGGTAGGCTCGTTGAGAGCCGGAAGATTGTCGCAGACAGACCAGCGTCGATCCGGTGAGCCAACCGTGCCAGGACACGGCTTCGAAGCCCTTCCAGAACGCCGTAAAAAGCATAAAGAACCATCGCCAGACTGCCGATTACCACAAGCGTCGGCACCGATCCACTTGCCAGCACCCGGTCATAGATCTGAAGCATGAACAGCGGCCCGGTCAGCATCAAGAGATTGATGAGAAAGCTGACAAGACCAACCGCAATCAAGGCAAAGCGGACATTGCGGAAAGACCTGGCCAGGGCAGAAACAGTCTCATCCGGCGTCTCAGAACTACGCATGTTTTGTTCGATACTCGATAAAATGAAAAGGCGGCGTTGAAGGCGGGAAGGAGCGCGGTTCACACAGACTGTGCGCGTTACACCTGTGGCTCCCCAACAGTCGGGAGCCACAGGTGTGACCTTACATAGGGCGGACTTTTGCCGGCTGGTGTCGTGTCTTCACGACAATCCCACTTGCCCTAGACAAATCGGAAGTCGTCCTGATGGAGGCTGGAAACAACCACGTTTTGAATAAGAACCGATGTCTCGGCATCGATCGTGATCGTTGTATCCCTGCCATCATCAGAAGCCGCCGCCAAAACGCTCGCCAGATCTGAGAAAACACCGCTCTCGAACTCGATCACATCGTCCGACGCGGCACCAGCGGCGAAGTCCGTGATCGTATCGTGACCAAGATCGCCAAACGAGAAGTGGAACAGGTCGTCCCCAGACCCGCCCGTCAGATGGTCGCTGCCCGAACCGCCGGTGATGACGTCATCGCCACCAGCGGCGAGAATGACATCATCGGCCGCACCACCGGTCAGCGTTTCGCCATTTTCAGTTCCGGTGACCTGCTCTTCAGCCGCTCCGGAAGCTGTATACACTGTTCCATCTGGTCCGACGTAATCGCCGTTTTCGTCCGGAACGAAGGTGTAAACCGCACCACTGTCGGCGACATTGCCGTCAGAACGATTGCCCCCAATGCTGACAACTCCATCACTGTTGATCGCGACAGAAACGCCAAACCTATCAATCGCAGCCCCGTTCGGCGCTGTCAGCTTGATCTCCGTATAGCCACCCGTTCCGTCCGGAACAAACACGTAGCCAGCGCCCGACTCGCTACCAGCATCATCGTTGCCATACGCACCGACGACGATAACACCATCATCATTGATCACGACGTCATAGCCAAACTGGTCATTTGCAAATTGATCCAGCGCAACAAGCTTGGTCTCCGTATACCCGCCGGACCCATCAGGCGTGTAGACATAGACTGCACCGCTGTTGGCCACACTACCGTCGTCGCCGCCATACGCTCCGACTGCAATCGTACCGGATGTGTTCACGTCAGTTGCAAACCCAAATCTATCCCCCGCAGACGCATCAGAAGCTGTCAGCTTGGCCTCAGTATATCCCCCCGAGCCATCAGGCGTGTATACATAGACCGAGCCCGAACTCGAACCATCATCGTCATCAAGATACGCCCCAACAACGACCTGCCCACCGTCGCCCACCGTTGTCGAGATCCCGAAGTTATCGCCAACAGAACCGTCGGAAGCAGTCAGTTTGACCTCATCATAGCCACCAAATCCGTCGGGCTCGTAGACATAAACCGAACCCACAGCATCATCAGCATTAGCTGTGATCGCAATCACTCCAGTTTCATTGATCGACAACTGACGGCCAAAACCATCGCCCACGGCAATACCAGAGGGCACCAGCTTCGTCTCAAAGTGCCCACCGCTGCCATCAGGGCGGTAAACATACGCCGCTCCAACAATTTCGTTGCCGTGAGAACTAACAACTGCAACGCCTGAGTTGTTCAGCGCAACCGAGAAGCCAAACAAATCAGAGGCGGCACCATCAGATGCAGTAAGCTTTAGCTCCTCGTACCCACCGCTACCGTTCGGACGGTAAAGATACGCAGAACCAACATTGGTGCCGCCATCATCATCCCCATACGCCCCAACCAGAACAACACCAAGATCGTTCATCGCTGACGCATAACCAAAAAAATCACTCTCAGAACCATCCGACGCAAACAAATGCGTGGCAGTGAGGTCACCCCCATTCACCGGATCAATTGCTGAACCATCTGCAGGCACGCCTGTATACACTGTTCCATCTGGTCCGACGTAATCGCCGTTTTCATCCGGAACGAAGGTGTAGACGGCACCACTGTCGGCGACATTGCCGTCAGAACGATTGCCCCCAATGCTGACAACTCCATCACTGTTGATCGCGACAGAAACGCCAAACCTATCAATCGCAGCCCCGTTCGGCGCTGTCAGCTTG
>NZ_WAJT01000005.1:38752-39924 GCF_009650605.1 Labrenzia sp. CE80 | reverse complement strand
CAACATTGGTGCCGCCATCATCATCCCCATACGCCCCAACCAGAACAACACCAAGATCGTTCATCGCTGACGCATAACCAAAAAAATCACTCTCAGAACCATCCGACGCAAACAAATGCGTGGCTTCGACCTGTCCATTAACAGTAATCGTTACTGTTTCTGTATCACTCCCACCCAAGTCATCTGTTACAGTGTAGGTGAAGGTGTCGGTCGCCGTCTGACCTGGATCTAAGTGCTCAAATTGTCCGTTAGGATGATATGTAAACGTGCCATCGCCATTGTTGGTGACCACTCCAAGCGTACCCGTTATATCAACGCTGAACGTGTGTGTGTCAGATACATCGACATCCGCGAAGTTCGCCGTCACCGTTACCGGCGGTGCATCTTCTGATGCTGTTCCGACCAGCGCACTCGCGACCGGATCGTCATTCACGCCCTCGATCGTCACCGTCGCTGTCGCTGTCGACGTGCCTCCATGGCCGTCATCAACCGTGTAATCGAACGTCTCGGTCGCACTCTCGCCAACAGCCAGATAGTCGTAGCTCTCACCAGACGTATAAGTGTAGCTGCCGTCCCCATTGTCCGTGATGTCGCTTAGCCCAAGACCGGCACTGCCCCCAAGGCCAAGATCAAAGCTGACGACATGCGTGTCCGACGTATCTGCATCACTGAACGCCGGCGTGAAGGTGACTGACGCAGCATCCTCGCTGGCCGTCAGAGACAGAGCAACTGCAACAGGCGCATCGTTCTGACCCGTGATCGTCACTGTCACGGTCTCGGTCGCTGTCCCGCCATTGCCGTCGTCAACCGTGTAGCTGAACGTGTCCGTCGCGCTCTCACCAGCGCCAAGATACTCAAACGCGCCGTTCGGATCATAGCTGAACGTGCCGTCCGAGTTGCCGGTAACGACCCCGAGCGTTGCCGACGTGTCGTAAGTAAACGTCAGGACGTCTGACACATCCGCATCAGACACAAGGTCCTTCAGATCCGTCAACGTCAGTCCGCCGGTCCCACCGGCACTGCCATCCTCAAAGACATCAAAACCAGCCGCACTCGCGACCGGATCGTCATTCACGCCCTCGATCGTCACCGTCGCTGTCGCTGTCGACGTGCCTCCATGGCCGTCATCAACCGTGTAATCGAACGTCTCGGTCGCACTCTCGCCAACAGCC
>NZ_WAJT01000005.1:0-38653 GCF_009650605.1 Labrenzia sp. CE80 | reverse complement strand
CACGGTCTCGGTCGCTGTCCCGCCATTGCCGTCGTCAACCGTGTAGCTGAACGTGTCCGTCGCGCTCTCACCAGCGCCAAGATACTCAAACGCGCCGTTCGGATCATAGCTGAACGTGCCGTCGCTGTTGATAATGACCACACCCAGCGTGCCTGTCAGATCAAGGCTGAACGTATGCAGATCAGCCGTATCAGGATCGGTGAAGACCGGTGTCACAGTCACCGAAAGTACATCTTCATCTGCGTTGATCGAGACGGCTTCTGCGTTGGGGGCACTATTTGACAATTTGCAATCTCCGAACGGGCCTCGCTCGCACGCAATGTCTGAATAGAAACAAATAACGTAGCGGACTTGGGCACATTAGCAACAAACAACATTGTCAGAAAAGCTAATATACAATTGGTTGTAAAGCCGAAAAATATTACAATTTTAAGAAGTGGCAATTTCCAGCCAAATTCGACGAAAACCTTGAGTGGATAGTATTCAAGACGAAAATTTACGTCGTGAAAGAATGGCCGATCAAAGCAATCCAGCCCATTTACGCAAAGAACCTTAGCGCAGCCTCTTATGTAATTCAGCTAACCAAGACTGCAAAAATGGGAACTGGCGGCTCCCCGTCAATGTATAGGATGGATTCGCTTAAGTAGCTGTTTTAAAAATCAAAAATCACACAACCAGGTTAGAATCAATGTCCGGCTCTTTGGGGGACTTTATCAGTTAGGCGGTGGGCATCCGCCTTCTCCAATATCCCAGAAGAGACCGGCCATCAGGCGCAATGCATCCCTACTGACGGACTTGAGCACATGTTCGTCCGGCGCATGCTGCGAGCAAGAACGGTAGGAATGCGGCACCCAGACCGTTGGCAAACCCAGAACGTCAGTGAAGCTGTCGTTTGGCAGAGAACCAGCAAGATTTGGTAGAACATGGGGCGGCTTGCCAGCCGTTTTTCTCAGTGAATTGACAGCGAACTGCACCCATGGATGGTCAGGTGACAGGCGTGTCGCCTGGAAGAAACCTCGATCATGAGGTCTGATCCTGACGGCCTCAAAGCCACATTCATCGAGATGACGGCGCAAGGCCGGAAGGATGGCTTCTGATTTTGTTCCAACCACATAACGCAGCTGGCAGGTCGCAGTTGCCTTTGCAGGAATCGCGTTGACAGGTGCCTCTGGAACACCGCTGGTCATGGCCAAAATGGCAAAGCTGTTCCATCCATAAGCACGTTCAGCTGGAGACAAACCCTCCTCACCCCAGTTCGGATCGATGGCAGGTCCACCTTCACTCTCGATCGGCAGGTCTTTAAGTGCGGCTTTGACATCGGGCGTCAAGCTGTCCGGACGCCACTCGGAGATGTTGATCTGCCCACGCGCATCAGTGATGGTCGCCAGTGCCTGGACGAGGATCATGGCGGGATCGGCCAGCAAACCACCCCAGTTGCCCGAGTGATGAGCGCCTTCGCGAAGGTCTACAGTCAGATCGAAAGTTATACCGCCACGCGAGCCCATGAACATGGTCGGCGTATCAGGCTGCAGCCTTGGTCCATCAGAGGCGATCAACACATCGGCTGAGAGCCTCTCTTTGTGAGCCTCAAAGAACTCCGGCAAGCCCGATGAACCGACCTCTTCGCTCATCTCGATGACAAAGCGACTGTTGAATCCAAGCGCACCGCGAGCCGCAATGACAGCTTCAAGGGCGGCGATGTTGATCAGGTGCTGGCCCTTGTTGTCAGCTGTGCCTCGCCCATAAAGCCGGTCACCTTCTTCCACCAGTTTGAAAGGGTGCAGGCCTTCGCGCCACTGATCTGTCTGGGCCCGGATGACATCACCGTGGCCATAGGTCAGGACGGTGGGCAAGTCGTCGCTTTCGTGCCGTTCGGCAATCAAAAGCGGTCCGCCGCGTGGATCGGGGTTCTTGAAAATTTCGCAAGTGTATCCAGCTGATGTCAGCCTCGGCACCATCGCCTCATCCAGATAACGGCGCAATTCGGCACTTTGATCTGGGTTTTGACTCTCTGTTTCAAAGGCAACCAGAGCAGCTAGTTCACTCTGAAAGTCACCTTTGTCGAAATAGGAAGACGTAAGCTCAATAGCAACATCACGGGTCATGAGATTACCTGTCTAAAGTATCTGTTTCAGAAACGGCGTCGCCCCAGGGTGACATGATTTCGGTGCAGCCTGAGTTCAGCGATCCGCGTCGCATAACGCCGGCAGGGCAAGCAAAGACGTAAGGAAAGACCGTCCGTGACGCACGGCGCACATCTTGCACCATGGCGAGCGCATCAATGATTTCGGGCGAGAGCGTTTCGTCCGCGACCACCACCGGTCCGCCGGACATATCAATACGAGGCTGATGGAAAGTCGCCTCCAGATCCATGCCGAAATCCATGACGAAGGAGGACATTTGCGCGACGGCGGAGACAATCTTGCGACCGCCTGAGGCACCAAAGGCGAAACGGATATCGCCGGTTTCACCAATCACCGGGCATACGTTCATCAGGCAGCGCTTGTCCGGCCCGAGTGAATTGGGCTTTCCTGCGACCGGATCAAACCACATGATGCCATTGTTCATCAGAAAGCCGGTTGACGGAGACACAACCCGGGAGCCGAAGATGGACAGCAATGTCTGAGTTTGGGACACCATGTTGCCATGGCGATCAACAACGGAAAAATGTGTTGTGCAGCCAGGGGCCTCGGGGTTCTCACCAGGATCGCCCATCGAGGCAAATCGTTTCGCATAGGCCACTTTTAGCGCCGCAGCATAGGCTGCGTAATCCGCCGCCCCGGGCGTCTGAGCAGGTTCCAACTGTCGCTTCAACGACAGTTTCTTCAAGGTTGCCTGCAAGGTTGGTCCTCCGGTGAGGCCAGGCACCGCATGCATAAACCCATCGCGATATGCAAAGCTCAGGGCATCGTGGAACTCGGCGCTGTAGTCCTCCAGATCTCGGCGGGACAGAGCGCCGCCCTTTGCGCGCACATCCGCCACCATCGCTGCGCCCACGTCGCCATCATAGAGTTCACGGGCGCCGTTGCGGGCGATCTGCTCCAGGCTGTCGGCCATCCGAGTTTGGTCTAGCCGCTTTTCAGCAAGCGCAGTCCACCCGGAGATGGTTGGCCACTGACCATCTTCCAGAAACAGAGCTGCGGCATCAGGGTCCTTGGCGAGCTGACGCGTTGTAGATGCGATCAGAAGTGCAGCATACCAGTCGACAAGCGTGCCTTTGCGCGCGCATCTGATGGCGGGTTGCAAAAGATCTGCCCAAGACATACGTCCGTAGCGCTCATGCACCTGCCCTAGACCGTCGACTGTACCCGGAACAGCAATGGCAGTCGCTCCCTGGACGTTTCGATCGTCCTTGACACTTTCCCAAGGAAAGAGGTCGCTGGCTTTACCTGCGCCGGTCAACGGATAATGGGCCGGGTCAAGTTCTGCCGGTGACTTCATGCCATGGTTAAGGGCGATGGCTTTTTGGGTATCGGCACGCCAAAGCATCATGGCGCCGCCTGCAGCCGGTCCGCTCATCCACGGCTCCACAACCCCAATTGCAAACGACGTCGCGACAGCTGCATCCACGGCATCACCGCCTGCAGCCAAGACCTCTGCGCCTATGCGGGCGGCAATGCTGTTTTGAGCAGCAACAATGCCATGTTCCGTCTCGACGACGGTCTTGCGGGTGGTCTGTGTTTTCGAAAGAGCAAAAATGTCATGCATGGCTGATGATGTTCATACTGCGTTGCCTGAGGTGACTGAAGAGCCCTGGCGGGTGAAGAGATGGCATTCGACGTGGCCTTCAGCCGTTGCAACCTGCTGCGGCGCAACAGTCCTGCAGTCGTCCATCACCATTGAGCAACGAGGATGGAAATGGCAGCCGGACGGAGGATCAATCGGGTTCGGATAGGCCATGCCCAACTGAGTGTCTGGAACGCCAAGGCCGGGTTCCGGTGTTAGAACTGATTTCAGCAATGCCTTTGTGTAAGGGTGCCCAGGAGCGTCGAACAATCCACCAACATTGGCTTCTTCGACAATTCGGCCCAGATACATCACCGCTACGCGGGTGGCGAGATGCTCGACCACAGCAAGATTGTGGCTGATGAAAAGGTAGGTTAGCCCGAATTCCAGCCGAAGGTCGCCCAGAAGGTTCAAGATCTGACTCTGGACGGAAACATCCAGCGCAGACGTTGGTTCGTCGCAGATAACGACCTCCGGCTTCATGATCAGGGCGCGGGCAATTGCTACACGCTGACGCTGACCGCCGGACATCTGGCTTGGATAGGAATCCATAACGCGGGCGGGAAGACCGACGATGTCCAGTATCTTCCGGACTTCCTGCATTTGAGAGGCGTGATCTCCGATGCCGTGCACTACCAGAGGCAAGGCAATGACATCCGCAATGCGTTTGCGCGGGTTGAGAGACGAATACGGATCCTGAAAGATTGGCTGAATTCGCCGCGCGAGGCTCAATCGATCCTCTGAACCGATGTCCTCACCGTCAACCAGCACCTGTCCGGTCGTGGGCGCTTCAAGCCCGAGCAGGATTTTCGATAGCGTGGACTTGCCACAGCCGGATTCTCCGACCAGACCCAGAACCTCACCGCGCCTCAGAGATAAGGAGACCTGATTGACGGCAGTGAGAGGTTTGGCGCGACCGAAAAGGCCCTGCTTGACGCGATAGGTCTTGCTGACATCCTTCAGTTCTAAAATGGGTTTTCCCTGATCGCTCATGCCAGCACCTCTTTTCCGCCATCGGGGTGGATACACCTGAAGCCATGGACGCCATCGGCGTGAAGAGGAACTGCGGAACGGCAATCCATCTGGGCGTGATCGCACCTTGTACGAAATGCGCAGCCCGCAATGTCGCCAACCAGAGAGGGAACGATGCCAGGAATGGTGCCAAGCTTACTGCCCCGTTCTGTTTTTCCTGGCAAGGGGATGCAATTCAACAAGCCGCGCGTATAGGGATGCTTTGGGCTGGCGAATATTTCTGCGGCGGGGCCTGTCTCGACCAGCTCACCTGCATACATCACTGCAACCTTGTCGGCGATCCGTGCCACCACACCCAAATCATGGGTGATCAGGATCATGGCCATGTTGAACTCACGAATGAGATCAGACAACAGCCGCAGGATCTGCGCCTGGATCGTGACATCGAGAGCAGTTGTCGGCTCATCTGCAATGATCAGCTCCGGGCCACACATCAAAGCCATGGCGATCATAACCCGTTGTCGCAAACCGCCAGATAGCTGATGAGGATACTGAGACAACCGGCTATCGGCGGCGGTTATGCCGACCTTCTCCAGCAGTTCAACCGCACGTTCACGGGCAGCTTTAAGACCCACCGGCTGATGCAGAAGCAGGGCTTCCATCAGCTGATCACCTATCGTATAGGCCGGGTTCAGGGAAGTCATTGGTTCCTGAAAGATCATCGACATGCGCCCCCCGCGCAACTTGCGCAGTTCTCGCTTGCCGATCGTTAGCAGGTCCTGACCGTCGAATTCCATCTTGTCTGCCGAACGCCGGACATTCTTCCCGAGCAAGCCCATCAAGGCCAGTGAAGTCAGCGATTTGCCCGAGCCACTTTCGCCAACAATGCAGAGGGTCTCACCTCGCTCAAGTTCAAAATCGATGCCCCGGACCGCATGCAATGTGCCTGAGCCGACGGGGATATCTATTTTTAAATTGCGAACATTCAGAAGCGGATTTTCCATAGATCAGCTCCTGTTCTCTGGTGCAGTGACATCGCGCAAACCATCGCCCATCAGATTGATGGCAAGAACGAGGAAAAACAGAACCACCCCCGGGATGAGGACGAGCCAAGGTTCAAACAACATCATCTGTTTGCCCTCACTGACCATCAGACCCCAACTTGGCGTTGGAGGTTGAACACCAAGTCCCAGAAACGAAAGGGCCGCTTCCAGAAGAATGGCATGAGCCATTTCAAGCGTGACGATCACGATCAAATTGTTGGCAATATTCGGCATGATCTCCGACAGGATCAGCCTTGGTGTTGACGCTCCGATGGCGCGCGCTGCGGACACATATTCGCGCCCGCGGATCTGAAGCGTTGAGGCACGCATCACCACGGCGAACCTATCCCAGAGTAGCAAGCCCAGAACACAGATCACCACTTGAAGCGATCCGCCGAGGATGGCGACAACGGCCAGAGCGACCAGCACGACGGGCATAGCAAGGCGCACATTGATCAGAAACGTTACAACAGCATCGACCTTGCCACCAAAGTAGCCTGCAGCCACGCCGAGCGCCGTGCCAATGGCACCGGAAATCAAGGCTGCTACGAGACCAATCAACAAGGACACCCGAGCGCCGTAAATCAGTCGGGACAAATAATCCCGCCCTAGATGGTCAGTTCCGAGCGGAAATTCCCATGTCCCGCCCAAAAAGACCGGCGGCTTCATGCGGTACATCAAACTCTGGGCATATGGATCATGCGGCGCCAGCAAGGGTGCGAGAATAGCGATCAGCACCATCAGGGCGACAATGGTTGCCCCAATAATAAGTCCCTGATGACCAAATGTCCGGCGGATCAGCAGCTGACGCGGCGTTGGCCCTACTCTTTCTTCGAGGAGCGGGTCATTTATCTGCATATCGGTCATCTCAGCTGCTCCGCATGCGAGGATCGAGCCATGCATTCAGCACGTCGGAAAGGAAGGTGAAGACGATGTAGAACATCGAAAAGATCAAGATCAGCGCCTGGACAGTTGGAAGGTCGTTGCGGCCAATGCTTTCCCAGGCAAGATAGCCCGCACCATGTAGTGCGAAAACAGACTCTACGACGATGGACCCACCAAGCATGAAGCCCATCTGTACGGCGGCCAGAGACACCACCGGAATGATCGCATTGCGCAAGGCATGCTTGAAAAGAACCCGGGTTTCCGACGCGCCTTTGGCCCGCGCAGTGCGGATGTAGTCTGATGACAGCACATCCAGCATTCCAGCGCGTGTCAGACGCATGATGGCTGGCATAGCGTAGTAGCCAAGCACAATCGTAGGCATCACGAAATTCGGCCAGCCGCTGGTCCCGGATGCGGGGAGCCACCCAAGCTTGATGGAGAAAACAACAATGAGAATAAGCCCGAACCAGAAGCTTGGCATGGCCTGTCCGGCAACCGACAGGAACAGGGCAGCACGGTCGATCAAGGAGTTCGGACGCATCGCCGCGATCACCCCGAGAGGCACCGCAGTAAGCAGGGAAAAGGATATGCCGCACACGCCCAGGATCATAGTCACACTAAGGCGCTCAGCAATCAGGGAGGCAACCGGCAGCTTGAAGTAGTAGCTCTCGCCGAAGTCACCTGTCACAGCCGCGCCGAGCCACTCGGCATATTGCACCAACATTGGCCGATCGAAACCATAGAGCACGCGAATGGCTTCGACGTCCTCGCCGCTGGCGGTTTCTCCAGCGAGAGCAGCTGCGGGATCGCCAGACAAGAACATCAGGCTAAAGCTGATGAAGGACACTGTTCCGGCGACCAGAATCGCCAGAAAAAGCCGTTTCAAAATGAAATGTAGCACGACTGCGTTTCTCCAGGCACGCTACGTAAGCGCCCGTCTCTCAACAAAAACAGGAAAGTTTTGCAATCACTTCAGAGACCGGACAAAGCTGAAACATCCAGATCTGCCCGGTCTGCTAAGTTAATTCCAGGTCATCGTTGTGAAGCGCAGAACCTCATCGGGCGTCGGCGTGTAACCAATCTCATCCTTGAAGACGTAGTTCGTGTTGTAGGAGAACATCGGAGCCCAATAGGCTTCATCCGCGATCCGTTTGATGGCTTTGCTGTAGTATTCTTCACGAACTTTCGGGTCCGTCGCGCTGTCAGCAATATCAAGATCCGCAAGCACGACGTCATCACGGGATGCGTCGAGCGCTCCATGCTTGAAGAACTGGCTGACCATCGCAGAAGCATCATTGATCGAGTAACTGCCCCAAGTCTGGAAGGTGATAGGTACTTCACCCTTCATGTTGAGTTCGCGTAATGCAGAATATTGCAACATCTTGAAGTTGGTCTTGATGCCGACCGCATTCAGATAAAGCGTAATCGCCTCAGCATAATCCCGGTTGCGGTAGGCGTAGAAGTCAGTCGTGAACCCGTCCGGATATCCAGCCTCGGCAAGAAGCTCCTTTGCTTTCTCGGGATTATAGTCGTATTGCGTGACATCCTGATCGCAGCCGAACTGGCTCGGGAAACAAGGTGTCCAGACGACCTGGCTTTTGCCCTTGAGCAAAGCAGAGACGAGCGTTTCACGGTCGATCGCATGATTGACGGCCTGGCGAACGCGAATGTCCTTGAAAGGCGTCTCTGGATCAGAACGACCGGCAGCGTCCATGACGAGGTAACCCACACGCATGGTGGACTCGTTGGCAACCGTGAATTGCTCCATCGCCGACAAACGTTCAGCGAGATCTGCCGGAACCTGCCAAATAAGATCGAGTGAACCGCTGAACAACTCCGCCATCTGGGTATTCACATCCGGGATCGTACGGATATCGATGTTCTTGATGGTTGGCTTGCCCTTCGGGCTGTCATGATAGGCTTCATTTGCCTCCAGCACGAAATGTTGTCCAGGAACAACTTCTGTAACCTTGTATGGACCGGTTCCCACTGGCTTCAGGCCCATGCCGGATGGGCCTGCTTCTGCGTAATACTCATCAGGATACATGGACACGGGGCCAGACAGGAATTCAATCGCAGCAGGGAACGCATTTTTGAGATGGATCCGGACTGTGTAGTCGTCGATCTTCTCTGCCGACTTCATCCAGTTGACGTTGCGCTGAGTTTTTACCCCGTTGGCCTCGTCCGCCACATAGTTGACTGTGAAGACCACGTCGTCTGCGTTGAAAGGTTCGCCATTGTGGAATGTCACCCCTTCGCGCAGCTTGAATTCCAATGTGGTGTCATCAATCCATTCCCAGGCCGTCGCAAGGTTGCCCTTGTATTCGTTGGTGTCCGGATCACGGTAGATTAATCCGTCCCAGACGGCCCGCTGAAGCACAACCCCCTCGCGCGATGAGTTGAAATAGCTGTCAACATTTTCAAGCTCTTTGGTAAATGCCACGTTCACGGTGTCACTTGCCTTGTCGGCTGATGCAGACCCTGCTGCTGCAAGGAGCACGGTTGCCGCGATGGTTGTCTTGAGAAAAGAACCCGTCATTCTCCTGTTCCTTGTTCTGGCATGCGCTGAGTACCTGCACACGCTACTCTGGAAGTATTATATTTTAATACCTGGTATTTTTTTATTATTTGAATATTCTAGGCACAGACGGGTTCGTCAAGTCTGGAATGAAATAATTTGCTCAGCTTGAAAGCATGCATAAAAATGAAGCAAAACACGCTCTATGTCGGCTCTCTGGCCAAAGGCCTGAAATTGTTAAGGGCTTTCGACGACCGGCATACCGATTTGTCCTTGTCGGATCTGATCGAAAGAACGGGCCTGGACAAAAGCGCAACTCAGCGGCTGGCCTACACGCTGCATATGGAGGGCATGCTCGATAAGGATCCAGTGACGCGGCGTTATCGCCCCTCCCACGCATGGCTTGAACTTGCCTTTGCCTATTATTGGGCTGATCCGATCGTCGGCCGAGCACTGCCAAAATTAATCGAGCTGTCGCAGCAGCTGGGCGAAACAGTCAACCTCGCAGAGCTTTCCGGAGACCACATAATCTATACGAACCGCCTGCCCTGCAAACGGACCCAGTTTGCTGCAACAGTCATCGGAAGGCGCATTCCAGCACTAATGACGACAAGCGGGCGAGCAATGATCGCGACCTATCCGGAAGCAGAGCGCAAGATGATTGTTGAAAGCTGGCCTATGCGGGCATTTACACCCCATACGATGACAGATCGCGCAGAATTGGCCGCAGCTGTCGAAAAGGCTGTACAGGACGGCTATGCAATCGCGACCAGCCAAATGATTATCGGAGAACTGGCAATCGCTGCCCCCATCATAGGCCCCGACGGCAGGTCGATTGCCGCAGTTCAATGTACTGTCTCAACCCATCATTATGACAAAGAGCGTCTGCGAAAAGAAATCCTTCCAGCACTCTGGGACACCGCAAATGCCATATCACCAGCGATGCGCCCGTCATCAGTCAGAGAGTTTGCATCGGAAACATGAGGTTCAGGCATCCTTCGATGCAGAAGCCCTGCTTTCCCGTCAAGGTATTTGAGACTGATAGGCACGTGACTTCACGTAGAGACGGGCTCATTGAGAGTGATTGTTCTAACACCGGGCGACGGCGAAGACAGTCTGTTTACTGATCTTCACAGAGACCTTGCCGGGATCTTTGCGATTTCGGCTGACCACCCATTCCTCCTTAAATTGAACGAGACAGAGATCCTCAGACACAAAAAACTCCTGGAGCCGGTCAGGGCTTCAAGAGCGGATGGTTTTGATGATCAACAAGTCAAGCTGGTGCCGGGAGGGCAAAACCACCTTGGCCAACGCACACAAAAAACTACCCTGATGAGGCGGCTGATGTGTGGATTTTAAGTCGCAAGCCAAGTTGATTGCAGGGGCCTGATTATTCAGAGGCCTGTGCTGATAGAGCAATCCGAACTGAAAACTGGTGTAGTCACCCAGAGCTGCACGGCATTTAGAATTTAGAACCAGTGACTTGGCCACTGCCTCAAGGCGTTCATATAGTTTGTCAGCAATATCCACCACTCTGGAAACCTGGACAGAGCACACATGGAACAGCACAAGTTGGTTGCTAAAGCGACATATTGGACCACTTCAAAGTGGAAGAACGCCTATTGGAGCGGCCGATTCAGTTAAACACCGCAACACACTCAGCGAGTTTTCACTGGATTTTAATTTTACAACGTCTTGCAATGCAAATTTTGCTGCGGCAGCTCGATTGTCAACGGAGCAACACGGCAGGAAGGCCGGACCTCGGCTAGCGGGTCGATTAGCCTCCGTCTGCCGTAAATCCAACAGCCTCAATTGCTGCGATTGCGCAGGTTTCGTCATTGTCGGACGAGTCACCAGTTATTCCAACTGCCCCTAGGACTTGGCCGCCCTCTTTGATCAGAACGCCACCGGGAACTGGCACCAGCGACCCTTCGGCAATGCTGTTCATTGCTTGGATAAAATAGGGCTGTGACTTTGCCCGTTCAAACAGCGCACGCGAGCCCAGCCCCATACCGACAGCCCCCCGCGCCTTGCCCTGCGCAATGTCAGGGCGCAGATTGCTGGTGCCATCTTCGCGGGCCAGGGCGACTAAGAACCCGCCGCTGTCAAGAACCGCGATTGTTATGGGTTTCATCTCATGGCTGCGCCGCCAGTCCAATGCAGCCAAGACAATTTTCTGCGCGGCATCTAATGCAAGTTTCACTCCGGCCCCCGATCTACGTGTGCGCCTTGGTCCTTTGGGAGGTAAGGCGAAATGACGGCCTCGCCCACTATAAGGCTCGCGAAAATTTCTTGATCATTGCCAAGCTGTTCCAACACCTCTCGGTTATATTGACCCAATTTAGGCACTGCTTTGCCTACTTTTGCTGGCGTTTTGATGAATCTAGCCGCAGGTGCAATGGTTTTAACATCGCCTGCGATCGCATGATCAATCTCCTCGGTCATCGATAGAAATACTCAACGAGGAACATCGGCACCGCTGGAACATAAGTGCAGAGCATCAACACCATCAACAGGACAGAGACAAACCAGATATTCACCTTGGATACGGCCCAGATATTCGCCCGCGCCACCGAGCAGGACGTGATCAGAACGGATGCGACCGGCGGCGTCTGTTGGCCAATTGCCAGGTTAAGTGTGACGACAAGACCAAAGTGCACGGGATCGATACCCGCAGCAGAGATCAGTGGGATCACAATTGGTACAACCAGAATGATCGCGGCTGCCGAATGCAAGAAAAACCCTATGATCAGGAAAAAGAAATTCAGGATCAGCAAAATCAACCATTGCTGCGCTGTAACAGACAAAATGCCTTCTGCCAGTTGCTGAGGGATCTGCGCGCGGGTCAAAAAGCCGCCCATAAGAACCGATGCGGCAACCAGAAGCATGACCACGGCTGTTTGGATGCCGCCGTCAAGCATAGCACGGCGCAAATGTGCCAAGTTTAGGTTGCGATACCAAGCAGAGACAATAAGTGCGGCAAACACAGCCAAGCCCGCCGCCTCTGTCGCAGTGACAAATCCGCCGAAAATCCCACCCAGAATGATCACTGGTAACGCAAAAGCTGGCATTGCGTCCTTGAACGTCTCGCGGATGCGCGGAAGGTTGAATGCCTCTTCCACCGGATAGTCATAGCGTTTGGCGAAAGCGTAGGCGACGCCCATCAATCCGGCAGCACCCAAGAGCCCCGGAACAACGCCAGCCACAAACAATTGCTCGACTGAGGTGTTTGCAGAGGCGGCATAAAGGATCATAGGGATCGACGGCGGAATGATGATCGCCAGAGAGGCTGAGGACGACGTGACAGCGGCGGAAAACTCCTTTGAGTACCCGCGCTTTTTCATTTGTGGAATCAGGATCGAGCCCATTGCCGCGACATCGGCTACAGCCGATCCCGAGATCTCCGCAAAGAACAGTGACACGCCAATGTTGACCATCGCCAGACCACCACGGATGAAGCCGATGATAGCGGACACAAAATTGATCAACCGATCCGTGATCCCGCCCGCATTCATAATGGCACCAGCCAATACAAACATCGGAATCGCGATCAATGAAAACTTGGTGGATCCGTCATACATGTCCAAGGCAATGGTGACCAGACTGCCTGCACCCTCGACCACCAAGAGACCGATCACGCCGCACATGGCCAGCGAAACTGCAATTGGCACATTGATGCAAATCATCGCCAGCAGAGCGCAGAAGATCGCGGCAATCAACATCAAATACGATCCTTGTTCTTGATCATCTCGGCCTCAACCTCTTCCTCGATCTCCGCGTGTTCCAAGGAAACCCCGTCGGCGGTCGTTTCCCAGTAACTTGGCAAGCTAAGAAGCTGGCATAGGATGAACAGGATCGCGCCGATCGGGATAATCGATTGGGTGAATTGAACTGGAACCCAGGTCAGCGAGATCAGTGTGTCACCCGCGAGCACTTCGAGAACCTGAAGCCCTGCTCGTGCCATCAGCAAGAAGAAGATCAACACGATTGCCTCGCCCACCAGCAAGGCAGCCAGACGTGCCTTGACCGGCATCGCCAAAAGTACAGTGTCAAACCCGATGTGACGACGATGAAGCGCAGCAAGCGCCGAGCCATAGTAAGTTATCCAGGCGAGCATTATCGCGGCAACTTCATCGTACCACGAGAAACTCTGACCCGAGAGCCGTGCAATCACCGCCGAAATCACGACGATCGTCAGCAGCACCATCAGCGAGATCGTGATCCATTCCAGCACTTTGCCGAGGGCCGTGACAATCCGAGGTAGGAGTGAGAATGAAAGCTGGTTCACTTCAGGCCTTGTCTTCGGTAAGAGCCAAAGGGACGCGCGCGCGGATCTGAATGACCGCACAAAGAACAGGGCAGCGGATCGTCCGCTGCCCGTCACAAGCGCTAGTTTGAGTTCGCCAAGCCAAGCACCAGGTCGATCATGTCCTGCCCGCCTTCGACCTCATCGGCGAATGCATTGTAGATCGGTGCAGAGGCCTCGACGAATGCATCCTTGTCAGCCTCATTCACTTCGACACCAGCAGCCTTGATGACCTCCAGCAATTCTGTTTCCAACTGAGCCGCTTTTTCGTAGGTGAAGTCCTGCGTAGACGCCGCACAGGCTGTCAAACCGGTCTGCACATCCTCTGGCAATTTCGCAAATCCCTTCTGCGAAGCGAGGATATAGGCAGGTGTGTACACATGCCCTGTTATTGACAGGTACTTTTGGACTTCCTGGAACTTAGCGGATGCAATCTGCGCATAGGGGTTTTCCTGGCCATCCATCACGCCAGTTTGCAGCGCAGTGAACACGTCCGAGAATGCCATTGGTGTTGGGTTTGCGCCGTATTCCGTGAACATCTTGACACGCCACACGCCATTGGGCGTACGAAGCTTGATGCCCTCGAGGTCACTCGGCACACTGATAGCACGCGTGTTATTGGTGATGTGACGGAAGCCGTTCTCAGCCAGGCCGACAATGTGATATCCGCCACCATTTGCAGCGGTCTGGAACTTGTCCATCATCGCATCTTGAACACGGCGCATGTGATCGCGGTCACGGATGATATAGGGCATCTCGAAAATACCGAACGTATCGTCGACTGAAGACATTACGGACGACGGAAGCGCAAAGTCGACCTGCCCCAGTTTCAGCTTTTGCAAAAGCTCCTTGTCCTTGCCCAACTGCGAAGAGCCGAAGGTCTGCACCTCGACTTTGCCGCCCATCGACGAATTCACGCACTCTGCGAAATTATCGACGCTTGCTTCAAACAGCGAACCAGGGTTGCCGACATGGCCGAACTTTAACGTGATGTCGGCCGCAAGCGCACCGCTTGCTCCGCCAATTGCAACAGATGCTGCGGCAAGAATTGCCTTGATGGTCATGAGTGATCCCTCCCTAGGAAATGTGACTGTTTTCGTCACTCTGCAGCGATCTGCGTACTCTCCAGCAACGCCATCGCAGCTCCGACTCCCCCAGCGTTGTGGGGAATTTTGGCCTTTGTCAGACCCATTTCAACGCCTGCCAGTGTTGCGACCAACATAAGGTCGTTGAAGTCACCAAGATGGCCAATTCGGAATACTTTATCGGCAACCTTCGACAGGCCGTTACCCAAAGAAATATCGTAGTGTTCCAAAGTCGTCGCTCGGAACCCATCTGCGCTATGGCCTTCGGGAACCATAACAGCCGTCAGCACGCCACTTTCCTGCCCCTGCTTATTGCAAAGAACTTCCAAGCCCCAGGCGCGAACCGCAGCGCGTGCAGCCCCCCCGTGACGCGCATGTCGGGCAAAGACATTTTCCAAGCCTTCTTCATGCAACATTTCAATGGCGACATTCAGTCCGTAAAGAAGGTTCGTGGCGGGCGTATACGGGAAATATCCCGTTTTGTTCGGGCCAACCATATCCGCCCAGTCCCAATATGATCGCCGTAAGGTGGCCGAAGCGTTCGCCGACATGGCCTTGGCACTTATCGCGTTGAACGAAAGACCCGGCGGCAGCATGAGTCCCTTTTGCGATCCCGATACAGTGACATCAACACCCCATTCGTCGTGCTGATAGTCTAGCGACGCCAGACCCGAAATTGTGTCGACCATGAACAACGCGGGGTGTCCGGCGTTGTCAATTGCCTTTCGGACAGCAGCGATCGGCGAGACGGCGCCGGTCGATGTCTCGTTGTGAACAACGCAGACTGCTTTGATCTCATGATTTTTGTCTTCAGCAAGATATGCCTCGATCTGGTCCGGATCCGCACCGCCTCGCCAGTCGCCTTCAATGAACTCGGGCTTCAAGCCCAGTTTCTCGGCAATCTTTTTCCACAAAGTCGCAAAATGTCCGGTTTCAAACATCAACACCCGGTCGCCCGGCGACAACACATTGACAAGCGCCGCCTCCCATCCGCCGGTACCTGACGACGGATAGATCACGACATTCTGCTGGGTCTTGAAGATGGTTTTGATCCCTTCCAGGGCCTGTGCACCAACTTTGCCGAATGCTGGTCCTCTGTGGTCAATCACCTGACCAGAGATCGCGCGCAATATGCGATCAGGGACCGAACTTGGGCCGGGAATTTGCAGAAAATGGCGACCAGCTTGTCTCATAAATCGAACCTTGTGGGACGTGCGTTTCAACTTGCATCACAGAATGACATTGACGTTGTGAATATACAATTTTTAATTCATAATTCAATTTAAGATTTTCCAGATCAAGGACCCCACCGTTGAACGATATTGCTCGTGAGCTTTCTAAAAGAGTGTCGGGCGATCTGATGTTCGATCCGTTTTCGCGCGGTCGCTACGCAACGGACGCATCGATTTATCAGATGATGCCTGTGGGCGTGCTGGCGCCAAAATCAGAAAACGACATATTGGCAGCGATTGACTGCGCACGCGATCAAGGTGTGCCGATCCTGCCACGCGGAGGCGGCACATCACAGTGTGGCCAGACCGTCAACGAAGCGCTGGTTCTGGATAACACTCAGTATTTCAATGAAATACTCGAGCTTGATGTCGCCAACAGGCGCTGTGTCGTGCGCCCGGGCGTCGTGCTCGATGAACTGAATCGGGTGCTCAAACCGCATGGGCTTTGGTTCCCGGTCGATGTCTCAACTGCTTCGCGCGCAACCCTTGGCGGGATGACGGGGAACAACTCCTGCGGCGGGAAATCCATTAGATACGGCATGATGCGGGACAATGTGCTGTCGATTGACGCGATCTTGGCCGATGGCAGCAAACACCGATTCGGTGTGGGTCTTACCGACCAGAACGCAGCTTACAACGCGCTCTCCCGAGATCTTGCGGCGGTAGGCCAAAGAGAAACAGCTGAAATCGCTACCCGTTTCCCCAATGTGATGCGACGTGTGGGTGGCTACAACATCGACGCACTGACTTCGGGATTGAACACCCAAAACCTAGCTCATCTTCTTGTTGGCTCGGAAGGTACGCTTGCCTACACAACCGCGATTGAGCTGAAACTCTCCCCGCTTCAGGACGGCAAGGCCTTGGGAGTGTGTCACTTCCCGACCTTTCATCAGGCGATGGATGCCGCACAACACCTGGTGACGCTTGATCCCGAGGGGGTTGAGTTGGTCGATCACACGATGATCGCGCTGGCTCGGGACATTCCGCTTTTTGCCAAGACAATCGAAAATTTTGTAACAGGAGCGCCTGAGGCTTTGCTCTTGGTGGAATTCACGCAAGCCAACGGGGCGCAAAAGTTAAAAGACCTCGACCAGATGATGGGCGATCTCGGATTTTCATGGACCGGGACCGGCAAAGCCTGGGGCGGTGTCACTGCGGTGACGGATGCAGGTCTACAGGGACAGATCGCTGAACTGCGCAAATCTGGCCTCAACATAATGATGTCCATGAAGACCGCCGGGAAGCCCGTATCGTTTGTCGAGGATTGTGCGGTCGAACTGCCTGACCTTGCCGCCTACACGGCCGGGCTTACAGAGGTTTTCGAACGTCATGGCACCAGAGGAACATGGTACGCACATGCGTCGGTCGGGTGTCTGCATGTGCGCCCCGTGTTGAACCTGAAGCTGGATAGTGACGTCGCCACAATGCGCGCGATTGCCGAGGAATGTTTTGACCTTGTCGCCCGCTACAAGGGTTCGCATTCAGGCGAACATGGTGACGGCATCGTCCGCTCGGAATTTCATGAAAAGATGTTTGGCTCTCGGATGGTCGCGACCTTTGAGGAGGTAAAAGATCGCTTCGATCCAACCGGCGTGTTCAACCCTGGTAAAATCGTCAATGCGCCAAAGATGGATGACCGTAGCCTGTTCCGCTATGGACCAGAATATCAAACCTCGCATCTGAAAACCGAACTGGATTGGTCCGAGTGGTCCGGAAAGGACGGCGGTTTTCAGGGTGCCGTTGAAATGTGCAACAACAACGGAGCGTGCCGTAAACTGAAGGGCGGCGTCATGTGTCCCTCATTTCGGGTAACCCGAAAAGAACGAGACCTGACCCGAGGCCGCGCCAACACCCTTCGTCTTGCGATATCCGGACAGCTTGGACCTGACGCACTGGTATCCGAAGAGATGGCAGATGCGATGAAGCTTTGCGTGTCCTGCAAGGGCTGCAAGCGCGAGTGCCCGACAGGCGTAGATATGGCGCGGATGAAGATTGAGGTACTCTCTGCGCGCGCCAAGAAACACGGCCTGAGCATTCATGATCGGCTTGTCGGTTATCTGCCGCGATACGCGCCTTGGGCGGCAAAACTGCCTTTTCTGCTGAACCTGCGGGACAAGGTGCCTGGTTTGGCCAAAACAACAGAACGATTGACGGGTTTCACTGCAAAACGGCCATTGCCCAAATGGGCGGCCAAACCGTTCAAGGATACCGAAGTCAGCGCGATCTCAACACCGGACGCAGCTCTGTTTGTTGACAGTTTCAGCCGCTACTTCGAGCCTGAAAACCTGCGCGCGGCGGTCAGAGTTTTGAATGCGACGGGCTGTTCGGTCGATGTTGTAAAACCTACAGACAATGGTCGTCCATTGTGTTGTGGTCGTACGTTTTTGTCGGTTGGATTGGTTGATCAAGCGCGGCAAGAGGCCAAACGGCTGGTCGATGCTCTTTTGCCTTATGCAGAACTTGGCGTTCCCATAATCGGCCTGGAACCAAGCTGCCTACTGACCCTTCGCGACGAGATACCGGTGTTGTTACCCGGAGAAGATAGCGCAAAGATCGCCAAACAGGCACGGATGTTCGAGGAGTTCATCGCTGATCAGACGGACAATCCGCATTTCACTTCTCGCCTTCAATCTCCGGCGCCTGAGGTCAAATTGCACGGGCACTGCCACCAAAAAGCGATGGGGGTTATGCCAGCAATCGAACGTACGCTTGCACTCTTGCCGGACACTAATGTTACCAAAATCGAAAGCAGCTGCTGTGGCATGGCAGGCGCATTCGGCTACGGCGTGGGCACATATGACGCGTCGATAAAAATGGCCGAACTGGACGTTCTTCCAGCTGTGCGCGCCGCATCTGATGATGCAATCATCGTGGCCGATGGCACGTCTTGTCGCCACCAAATCGCAGATAACACCAATCGCAATCCGATGCACATAGCCCGACTTCTCGACTTGGCACTGAAACGAGTGTAAACGCTGCAAAATGACTGATTTGTCCGCAAACATGATAATCGAGCGAAAGTCACTTCACCTTGAATTGGTGGAGCGTCTGCGTCCGTTGATCATTGAAGGCCAAATGGCCCCGGACAAAAAAGTCCCCGAAAAAGCCCTTTGCGAACAATTCAACGTATCACGGACCCCATTGCGCGAAGCATTGAAGGTTTTGGCCGCAGAGGGTTTGGTCCGATTGGAACCAAATCGCGGAGCATGGGTCACCGCGATCACGATAGAAGAGGTCGAAGAGGTCTTTCCGGTGCTCGCCGTTCTTGAGGGGCTTTCGGGGGAGTTGGCCTGCGAAAAGATCACTGATGAGGAAATTATCAGTATCCGTTCGCTTCACGACGAAATGATACAAAGCTATCGTGACAGGGACTTGGCTGCGTATTTTAAGTTTAACCAAGAAATCCATCTAGGCATACTTTCTGCAGCAAGAAACGAGACCTTGGCCAACTCCAGTATGTCATTGTCGGCGCGTATGTTGCGTGCGCGATATGCGGCCAATATATCTGACGAGCGCTGGAGCGAAGCCGTAGACGAACACAATGAAATAATTCGAACGCTGGAAGCGCGCGATGGCAAGAAGCTTGCTTCAGTCCTGATTGTTCACATGAAAAACAAGAAAAGTTCGGTGCTGCGCTGGTTGCAGAATGCACCCGACGTCGAAGCCGTTTAAGGCACGCCGACCTCAGTGTGCATTTGACCTGGCGCTGTCAAAATAACTTTGCTTGCTTGGGCAGGGTGACTACGTAGTGTTTATGAATGCCAAAAACTGCCTCTTTCAAATACTCCACACCCAAGACCTAACATTACCAACTTTCCAGTGGTGCTGGGCAGTATCCTGGCAAACGTGTTCTCAGCCTTTTGCGAGTTCGTCAGGAAACGGAGCTGTGAGTCCGCAATCAGCTGCAAGCACATTCAGATCGCGCCGCAGAGCGGGGTTCAGAGCAAGGCCGTTGGACCGGCGCGCATCAGCTGCCGCGGTCTTGCCATCACCCGGCAACCGCACAGGATCATGACCCGGAAGCGGCTCAGAGGCACGCATCTCGTCAAAGACCCGACTGGCGGTGCTAGCAAAGTCGTCGCCAATTCCAAAGGCAACTGGATCAAGCGCCATGACAAACAGCCCAGTATTGGTGGAAGAGGTTGTGTCGTTCGTGAAGTCGACGACGTCTGATCCGAAGGCAGCCCCATTGAGGACACCTGCCATAAGCCCGATTACAACCGACAAACCGAACCCCTTCGCGCCGCCAATCGGCAGGAGAAAGCCCTCTGATTTCCGGGTTGGATCTGTGAGCGGTTTACCATCCCGTCCAACCATCCAGCCTTCCGGCATCTCCTTGCCCTGTTGCAGAAGCGTCTTGATCTTTCCCATCGCTGCAACTGTGGTGGCCATGTCGAATACGAAAGGATCGGCACCGGCGGCGGGCGCCGAAAACGCAATTGGGTTGGTACCAAGAAGAAGGTCGGTTCCACCGTACGGAGGCACGTGGTTCGCGCTTCCTACTGCCGCCGCCATGCCAAGCAGACCAGCCTCAGCTTGTGGCCTCACATAGAGCGCCAAGGGCCCGGCATGATTGCCGCGGCGAACGCCAACCCAACCAATACCGGCAGTGCGTGCCTTTTCGATAGCCAGATCACGCGCAGCGGACATTGCGAGATGACCAAGTCCGTCATCTCCATCAATTACGCCCGTGGCGATTGTTTCATGTGCCACGGTCACCGAGGGGGTCGGGTTGCAGCCGCCGCCGTCCAAACGCGCCAGGTACTGCCGCAAGCGAAAAACACCGTGTGTGCCATACCCAAAGATATCTGCCTCAACCATGAGCGTGGCGACTTTGACGGCATCTTCATGCGGGACGCCCTTCGATTGCAGCGCCGCCGAAACGAAATCTCGCAGGGTATGCACCGGTATGGTGGATGCTTTAGTGATCGTGTGCACCTACGGATTCCTTTTGCCAGAACACGACCTTGCGCTGCGTCCATTGTACGAGCAGGTACAACACCAGCCCGACGAGGCTCAGATACAAGATCAAGGAGAACACGCGCGGCGTATTGAGCTGGGACGCAGCGACCCGGATGAGTTCGCCAAAACCTTTGCCGCCGCCCAGGAATTCACCCGTGATTGCACCAGCCATCACGCCAACGGCGCCGATCTTGAGTCCTGTGAAGATCTGCGGAAGCCCGGTTGGAAGCTTCATCTTAATCAAGGTCTGCATCCGGCTCGCGCCCATGGTCTTAAAGAGCATGCGGGCATTTTCATCAGCAGAATGAAGGCCTGCTGCAGTTCCAACTACGATCGGGAAGGTGGCGATAAACGCCGCCAGCGACACTTTGGATTCGATGCCAAAGCCCAGCCAGGCAACAAAGAGGGGCGCAAAGGCGACCTTCGGCATCGTGTCGATGGCCACCAGATAGGGCATTACGGCTTTTTCCCCGAACACTGTTTCGCCGACGAGAACGCCAAGCGAGAAGCCGATCGCGATCGCAAGCGCGAAGCCGTAGATTACTTCTTGGATCGTGATCCAAAGAGCACCAAGCATATAGCCGCCGCTAAGAAGATTACTTCCAACAAAAATCATATCGTTGAAGGTTTCCCGCGGCGTGGGCAAAATGATCGGCGAAACGAGCTCGAGACGCGTCACCACATCCCATGTACCGATGAAGACCACGAACACAAATGTCATGGCGATCCAACGGGGTATGGCGTCGATGAAAGCGACTTCCTGAACCCAGACGGTATCCTCCGCAGCTTCGGTTTCTAGCTGCTGATTGATTGGCGCATCAGTCACATGCCTTCTCCCTTGTCCAACATGCCGCGAATGTGATCCACGATTTCGCCAAATCTCGGTGTCGTCATTAAATCAAGTGTCCGCGGCCGAGGCAGATCAACCTTGACGATCTCCGCAATTCGGCCCGGGCGTGGTTTCATCACGACGATCTCATCCGACAGGATTACCGCTTCTTGAATGGAATGGGTGACCAAAAAGGCCGTCGCCTCCTGCTCACGGCAAATTCTTTGCAATTCCATATTCATCATATCGCGCGACAACTCGTCGAGCGCGCTGAACGGCTCGTCCAAAAGCAGAACTGCCGGTTCAGTAATCAGCATCCGGCAAATAGAGGCACGCTGCGCCATGCCGCCGGACAATTCATTGGGATAAACGTTCTCAAACCCCTTCAGCCCGACCATCTCGAGAAGGTCATGCGCCTTTTCCATCGCTTTCTTGGCAGCCGCTTTTCCATCCCGGATCTCAATCGGCAGCACGATGTTTTCAACCGCAGTCTTCCATGGGAAGAGCGTGGCCTGCTGGAACATCATTCCGATGTCCCGCCGCGGGCCGATAACAGGCTTGTCCTGAAGCACCACACGGCCTTTTGTGGGAGGAATGAGACCGGCCATGATCTTCAACAGGGTCGATTTCCCGCAGCCGCTTGATCCGATGATCGACGTGAAGCTCCCGTACCGCAAGGTGAGATCCACGTTCTCCAACGCGACCACCGAATTGCGCGCGTAGGTTTTACTGACGTTGCGCAACTCATAAACCGGCGCATCAGATGATGCGCCGGAGTATTCATATGCCAATGGGGCGTTCATTTGCCGACAGCCGAGTTGCCGAGTTCAGCGAACTCATTAGTCCAAATCGCGCTCAGATCGTCGAGGGGACCTGGTATTTCATTGCCAGCCACAAGAGCATCCTGCCACTCTTCCCACACTTGCGCCGGGTACCAACCGAGATGCGGGCTGTCGCCAGCAGCAATCGTCTTGGAGCGCACCGCATCGAACAGTGCCGCCTGGAACTCTTTGTCTTCGCCTTCCTGCGGGTTGCCTGCAGCAAGGTGGGCAAGGACGGCATCGCGATTGGCATCGTCCAGTGCGAAGGCATGGCCCTTGGCAAAGGCCCGACTCCAAGCCTCGACCAGCTCACGATCGTTTGCGATCGTATCGGCCATTGTGGCAATACCGTTGCCGAAGAAACGGCCGAACTCGGCGGGCGTGATGTCGCGCACCTTCATGCCGCGCTGGTTGAGAACTGCGGTATCTGCTGTAGATGCAGAATAGGCGTCGATCTCGCCATTCAGGAACGCCGCGGTTGCCGGGCCGCCGTCACCAACAGTGAGGAACTCAAAGTCAGTTCCTTCGACCATTCCTGCGCCTGACAGCACGTTGCGAGCAAAGCCCACCTCGGCACCGTCCGCTGTACCGGTCCCAATAACTTTGCCACGCAGATCCTCGATCGACTGGTAGTCGGATCCTTCTTGAACCGCGATTCCAAAGTTACTCCGTGCAGCCACGTTGTAGATATGCACTGCGTCCACGCCGCGTGTGCGCGCCGCTATCAGCGGGCCCGGGCCGGGACGACCAAAGTGCGCTTGTCCAGCCGACAACGCCTGCAAAACCGCGCCCGAACCGTTGATCGCTTCGACCGTAACGTTCAGACCTTCGTCTTCAAAATAACCTTCGCCGATGGCGACAAAGACTGGAAATGAGTTAATGGCAGATGGGCTCGGCTGTACGAAAGTGATATCGCGCAGGCTTTGCGCAAAGGCCCCTCCTCCTACCAATCCCGATACCAGCACCGCCGACAGCAACGACGTAATTGTTCTACGGTTCATCATACGCTTAGTCCTCCCTTAGCGTTCACTCCAATCTCCCGCGTCCTTATTGGCTTCTTTGGAAGATCGCTTATACGGCGCGCACAGAGTTCGTAAGCGTGCCGATCCCTGAAATTTTACAAACGACGGTATCTCCGTCTTTTAAGAAATTTGGTGGGTCCATGGCGTATCCCACGCCCGACGGCGTGCCCGTCGCGATAATGTCGCCAGGCTCTAAAGTCATCCCTTCCGACAAAGAGGCGATGAGTGTCTCGATATCGAAAATCATGTCCGCGGTATTCCCGTCCTGCCGCGTCTCACCATTCACCGTGAGTGAAATCGGCAGCGCATGTGGGTCATCAATGGCGTCCGCGGTCACAATCCACGGGCCCATGGGGCACGAACCATCAAAGGCCTTTCCCTTAAAATTCTGCCCACCATGGCGGCGCTGGACGTCGCGGACGGAGATGTCATTCAAAATGGTGTAGCCGAAGACGTGTTTCATCGCGTCCGCCTTGGCGATATTGCGCCCCGGCGTGCCGATAATTACAGCCAATTCAACTTCGTAATCAGTTTGTTTTGAGACGCTCGGAAAAGTTAGGACGTCGCCCCCCGCGCCCACGATAGACGTTGGTGGTTTGGTGAAGAAAACCGGATGCTCGGTTACGCCAACCTTTTGCTTTTGCGCCCGGTCCCCCTCGGCGATGTGTTCGGCGTAGTTGCGCCCAACACAAAGAACATTCTTGCGAATGACTGGAATAGGCGCCAGCAACTTCGCTCCTTCGGCCAGAATTGCCGCGTCAATCTCACCGGCTTCAGCGTCTTCAACAAGTCCGCGTGCGATATCGAGCGTTTCCGGCGCTCCGGCAATCAGATGGAGCATTGAATTTTCCTTCAATGCTTCGGCAGCAGGTCCCGTCAAATGGTGGGCGGCTTTGGACAGGTCCAAAAGACGGTCGTCATTTAAAACGGCCGCACAGATTTCCTCTCCACCGACTGACACTGTGGCTAACCGCACGATATTCTCCTCCCATTGCTGCCATTTTCAGGCAAAGCGTCGCAGTTTTTTGCGATCTCTTGCTAACCTTTGAGATAAGAGTTCATTGACTCTCGCTCGATTTCAATCAACCAATCACTAAATTGGGTAGCCGTATGAACGAGACAACCGACCTTTCACAAAGATTGCGTGAGCTGATCGATAGTGCCGGATATCGATTGAATGATCGCATCTTGCCCGAGCGCGAACTGTGCAAACGTCTAAACACAACACGCAACCAACTGCGCAAAGCCCTTGCCGATCTGGAGGCGCAAGGGTTGATCTGGCGGCATGTCGGACGCGGCACATTTGTCGGTTCAAGGCCTGTCCTGAACCTTCAGGATGTTACCTACCTTCGCGATCAGATTAAGCCTGAACATGTGATAACAGTCCGCTGCAATATTGAGCCCGAGCTGGCGCGGCTCGCAGCCATGAATGCAAGCAAATCCGACTTTGAACAAATAAAGATATGCGCAGAAAAGTGCCGCGAAGCGGAAGATTGGCGCGCTTACGAAGCCTGGGACAACAAATTGCATCACGCAATTGCACGAAGCACACGCAATCAACTCTATTTGTATTTTTTCGAAACGCTGAACTCCGTGCGACGCTCAATTGTCTGGGGGCAGCCACGCGATACACGCAAGCCTGTACCGGACTATTCGAGCTTTGTCGAACACGATGCAATTGTGCGCGCAATCACTTCCAGAAACGAGGCGCTGGCCATGCAAATGATGCAGCAGCATCTTCGTTCGGTTTATTCGAGGGTGATGCCTGAAGTCGTTTTAGGCGACGGGTGAGGCCCGACCAATCCAACAATTGGCTGAACAACACCCGTTACCAACAAGTGTATTTCTTTCGTATTCGGTCCAAGTCAAAAAGCGAGCGGTTCTTAATTGGTCTCGCGAGACAAAAGATCTAACTACAACCGGCCGCTAGCGAGGAAAGCGATGTCTGAGCACGTAATCGAGACACCAAAGGTACACGTCATTCCCACCAGCAACGGAGGGTCTTTTCCGGTCCGTCGTGTCTACTGCATTGGCCGAAACTTTGCGGCGCATGCTGTTGAAATGGGACACGACCCCAATCGAGAGCCTCCATTCTTTTTTCAGAAGAACCCAAATAATCTAGATGCTTCAGGGGAGTTCCCCTACCCCCCGCACACATCTGATGTGCATCACGAGGTCGAACTCTTGGTTGGCCTGAAAAGCGGCGGCACAAACATCGCTCTGTCAGATGCGCTTAACCACGTCTGGGGTTACGGCGTGTCTCTAGACATGACCCGCAGAGACCTGCAGGGCGAAATGAAGAAGATGGGACGCCCTTGGGAAATTGGCAAAGCCTTCGAGCGATCCGGACCAGTGGGGCCGTTGCATCCAGTGTCCGATGTTGGTCACCCGGATCATGGCCGGATTGCACTGACAGTCAACGATGACTTGCGACAAGAAGGCGATCTGAACCAGATGATCTGGAAGGTGCCGGAAATGATCTCCTATCTCTCAGAATACTTCGAACTCTCCGCAGGCGATGTGATTATGGCCGGCACTCCCTCGGGGGTAAACGCCGTGAAGCCAGGCGACATTATGAAAGCGAGCATCGACTCCATCGGAGTGCTGACCGTCAAGGTCGTCTGAAGCCGGGAGCGGGCCGGCTCATTCGGTTTGGCCTTGCTCAGAACGGCTAACCGCTGGATGGTCTCACTGTCGATCATCTTGAAAAGCCTACATCAGATCAAACCTGGGCCAATCGGAGAATTCACACGGATGTACACGGCCCTCCTCATGGAGCAACCGACGAGGCATCTTGGTGAAAAGGAGGTTGCCTCAGGTTTGCTCGCGGCAAAACTGGAACAGAGCGTTGTTCTTGACGGATTGCATGGCACCGGGTTTTGACATCGACTGTTTGGTTTGCGTCATGCATCCAGGGCTGCTTAATCCAGCATGCCGTGGTATCCTTCTGTCGCCTCGCTTGGTGGCATCTTGCCAATAGGCTCCAAAAATCGGCGGTTTTTGAGCAAATCGACCCATTCCAACTAGGCGAAACTCCGCGGCTTCGAGGTTTCGCCACCGTCCTAGCCGCTGGATGAGCTTGGCCTTGTCAACGCCGTTGCTTGTTTTGGCGAGAGCATTGTCGTAACTGAAACTACCCATTCAGAGTAGTGACTTGGCCTGCTGCCAATTTTCTTCGCGAACCGATCCGTGATCCGGATTTGAGGTTCTTTGCTCCTCTTCGTCGGGCTTGGCGTTTTCGATGGGGACCGGTCATTTCAAAATCGGCGAACCGACCCGCACCCCGCTCATCCCACGTTCTGAACGTCAACGATAAATAACATGCCAAAGTTGATGATCTCCGCCCGTTCTCGAGTGATGATCCGACCAATGCGTTCATCAAGGCTGAATGACTTGCCAAAGGTATGAGCTGCTCAAAGCCCTGTTCTCACTCAGTCTGACCAAAGCACTGGTGAATGTCCGTTGGACGGAAAAGCTGCAAAACCTGTCCGAGAATCTGAGGCTAAACAAGACGAGCAAAGAAAACCGATCAAAGGCAAGCTTCGCCGGTTCAAAAAGCGCCAACAGCAAGAGCGACAGGACCTGCAGGGCGCATAGCAAATCCAATGGAAGTTTTGGCGGCCTGGTAAGTATCTACAAAAAGTTCTTTTGACGCTCTGCGGCCAGCAACCTCCCCGGAAACGGCAATGAAGGCTTGCCTGTCCATTGCAGAGATGAAGTGCGATGATGGGTCGAATCCCAGAAAGGCGGAGAACCAATCGCTGTGTGAGCTACGATGAAAGCGTTGGGCCTCGAGAAAATACAATGGCAGATAGTGTGTCAGAACCCGATGCCAAAGACCGGACTGGCTTTGGTTTCTGCATCTGTCCACTTTCAAAATTTGCGACAGAGCCAATCAAAGCATCTTCGGATGCATATCGTCTATCACTATCAGATGTTTATGAACCCCATGTCCAGAAGCGATGTGAGGGTGATCTTTTGGCAGATCTGGATGATCATGCTCGATTGGACCGGCTTCTTGCGCAGGCCAAACGACCAGAGCGGCTCCCAAGCCTAATATAGCTAGAGAAGCGAGGCTCACCATAGCGACGGTGGCGCTTCCAAATGTGATCAGGGCCCCGGCAAGGGGATAGAGGAGAAGCCAGCATGCATGGGAAAGCGCAAATTGCGCAGCAAAGACGGCAGGTCGGTCTTCGGCGTGAGCAGACCGCGTTAACAGTCTCCCCGAAGGGGTGAGCATTCCCGAATATCCAATGCCAAGAAAGAACCAGCCGATCAGCAAGACGAGATAGGAAAGGCCGTAGACGCCAAATATTGTTGCAGTTGCCAGCAAAGACAGGATGCTAGTACCGGCCGCCGCCAACATTACTTTGCGATCATCGTACCTGGTCAAGATCCGCGGAAGCGAAAACGCGGCCAACATTGAGCCTGCTCCAAATGCACCCAACGCCAATGCGACCGAGCTGTCTGTCATCATAAGATTGCTTTTTATAACGACAACGGTGTTTACGATAACCATGGCGCCGGTCGCTGATATGACGAAGCTTATTGCGAATAGCCCCCTGAGGCGCGGTGTTCTGAAATACAATTTCGTCCCACGAGTTATTCTGTCGTAGATACCTCTGCGCTTTGAGATGGGAACCGAGGGCAGCGATACGGCCAGCACAAGGAGTGCTGATGCGCCAAACCCAAGTGAAGTTCCCCAAAACAGATGGTCAAACGATAAGAACAATAGCAGTAGTGCGGCCAACGTCGGGCTGGCCAGGCTCTCGGCGTCCATAGCGATGCGTGATAGCGACAGCGCCTGCGTATAATCTTGTTCGTCCGGCAAAACGTCGGGGATCGTGGCCTGAAAGGTCGGTGTGAACGCGGCGGATGCCGATTGAAGCAAAAATATTAGGACATATATCTGCCAGACCTCTGAAACAAACGGCAAGCAAAGGGCAACGCCCGCGCGTACCAAATCCAGCACAATGAGCAATCTACGCCGATCGACTTGCTCGGCAAAGGCAGCGGCGACCGGAGCAATCGTAACGTAGGCAACCATTTTGATGGTCAATGCGGTCGCCAACACAAGCCCCGCCTCTCCGCCAGCCAGATCAAAGGCCAACAACCCAAGAGCCACGGTTGCCAAGCCAGTACCTGCAAGGGCGACCATCTGGGCTACAAAGAGTTTTCGATAGGTTTGGTTTCTGAGGATCGACAGCATAGTGCTAAAGACATTTACTGATGGGTTTTAAGTCACTCAAGTCCATGTCAGATCCATCTTTGTTTCCTTGGCAGTGGTCAATGTGATTGTGAATCAGTACGTGCTTTGCGTTCGTGATGACCTTCTCGACTGCATGGAGTTGCTGAGTGATGTCGGCACAGGGCTTACTACTCTCCAGCATCTTAACGAGCCCGTGCGAGATGGCAGTGGGCCCGTTCTAGGCGTGCGGTAAACTTCGGGTGGCTTTCACGTGAGCTTTGCATTCAATATCCCTATCCTCAGCTAGAGGGCATCAGTTCAACTTCAGATATGCAATGGTCTGGACTACGAATGATGTGTCACGATGGAATGCCAACTTAGATTGCTCTGTTGCAGTGAAAGTTGTCGCTCATGGCTATGATGCACGTCAGTGATTTATCTTACTTGAAAGTCTTTCGTTCTCCACGATCGGATCAATAGCTTTCAGTTTTATGCGCGAAGCACTGACATGCTATCACTATCCCATCCGATCCAAACGGGATCGGAGCCAACTGACTGCCCCACATCCGCATCCACGAATGCGCGAAGACTTGCTCCCTGCGCATCTTCGATCATCAAATCAACCGACATGCGGCTGCCAAGAAAGGTCTTACCAACGACAGTTCCCTTTACTGCATTCGATTGTTCCGGGCGTGCTGTATGGAATGCGAGTTTTTCCAGCCGGACAGATGCCGTAATCGTGTCGCCAACCTTTGGAACATGACCGTTCGATTGGCCTTTTAAAGTTTGGCCAAACCAGTCCATCACGATCGCTTCGCCCTCCTGACCGCGCATTTTACAAGTCAAAAGGTTTGTCTCACCGATGAACTCGGCGACAAACCGGGTCGCCGGATGGAAGTAGAGCTCCTCAGGCGTCCCGTCCTGTTCAACGCGCCCTTGATTCATGACAACTATCCGGTCCGACATGGTCAGTGCTTCTTCCTGATCATGTGTCACGAAGAAGAAGGTCTTGTGCGTGCGCCGCTGGATCGCCTTAAGTTCCTGTTGGACCTGGCCGCGGAGTTTCGCATCCAGCGCTGCCAGCGGCTCATCGAGCAACAGAAGAGCAGGGTCAGGGGCCAAAGCACGAGCCAACGCCACCCGCTGCCGCTGTCCGCCCGACAATTGACCAGGATAGCGGTTTCCATAGTTTTCGAGTTCCAGAAATGACATGATTTCGTCTTGCCTAAGGCGAATATCGGGCTTGCTCATGCCTTTCAGTTCAAGGCCGAAAGAAATGTTCTGACGCACTGTCATATGGGGAAACAAGGCATAGTCCTGAAACACCATGTTCACGTGCCGCTTCTCAGGGGGCTGCCGAGTGACGTCTCTATCATCCAAGATGATGCGGCCCGATGTAGGTTGCTCAAAACCGCCAAGAATTCTGAGCGTCGTGGACTTACCGCAACCGGATGGTCCGAGGAAGGTGACGAATTCACCCCGGGCGATATCCAACGTGAGGTTGTCTAAAGCAACCGTCTCTCCGAACTTCTTGGTGACGCCGTCAATGCGAACAAGAGGATTTGTGTCAGTCATTTCTGGTCTCCTTGTTCATACGACGGGTCAAGCGTTCGGCCCATATGCCAGTTGCGGCTGTCAGGATCAGTGCGATAGTCGCAATGGCATTGATCTCCGGTGACATGCCGGATCTGAGTTTGGCGAAAATCAAGACAGGCAAGGTCGGCTCGTACCCCCCTAGGAAGAAGGATCGAACGAAGTCATCGAAGCTGAGCAACAGGCAGAAGATACTGGCACCTAGGATCGCTGGGACAAGATACGGCAGCGTGACCCGCAAGAATGTGATGATCGGGTCGGCACCCAAGTCGCGCGCCGCTTCAATCTGGCTTTTCGGTAGTGTTGACAGCCGAGCCATGACAACCAGAGCCACAAATGGCACGTTATGAACTGCGTGAGCCCAGACGATTGCACCCATTCCGGGTTCGATGCCGAGCCATCTGGCATAGATCCGGAAGGCGATGGCGGAAATTATACCAGGTACGAGCGCTGGCAAAACCGTTAGGCCGAACATCGTGGTGCGGCCCACGAACTTCTTGCCTTCCAGTAGCAATGCGATCCAGGTTCCGACAAAAACGGAGATGATTGTTGCAAGGACTGCAATGATGATCGAATAGACAAATGCCGACGGCACGGCTGCATCGTCGAAGATGCCGGTGTACCAGTCGAGCGTCCATGAGCGGATCGGAAAGCCGATAAATTTGCTGTCCTTGAAACCCATGAGAATCATAAGGACCAGTGGGACAAAGACGTAGAGAACAAAGGCCCAATAGACGCAGGAGAGCAGGATGCGGTTACCCCGGTTCAATTCGTATCTCCTTTGCGTAGAGAGTTCATTAGTTTCTGAAATGCGCCGGTCAGGACGATCGCGGCAAAGAACATGATTATTGCAAAGGCTGCACCGGTCGGCCATTGGTCACCGGCGACATGAAAGAACCCGGCAATCGTTTCGGCAAAAACCGTGGTGGAGGGGCCGCCAAGAAGCACCGGAGTTGCGTAAAATCCGGTCGATATCAGGAACACCAGCACGCATCCTGAAGAAATGCCCTCCAGCGTGAGCGGAAGGGTGACCCTGCGAAAGCGAGTCCACGCCGAGGCGCCAAGGTCAGCAGCAGCTTCGTTGTAGTTCTTAGGAAGTTTCTCTAATGCGGAATACAGTGGCAAAAGCATGTAGAGTGCGGTCAGATAGACGATCCCGACGCCCATGGAAAAGCTTGTGTACATGAACGGAATCGGCCGATCGATGATGCTCAGCCATTTGAGCAACTGGTTCACGGCCCCGGTGTTCCCGAGGAGGATCATGATAGCGTAGGTGCGAACGATTTCGCCGACCCAAAACGGGATCAGCAGCAACAGAAGCATCAGCATCTGGTTCTTGCGACTGACGTGACGCGCTAGAAAGTATGCAACAGGGTAGGTCAGAATCAAGGTACAAAAAGTGAACACACTTGCAAAGATGAGTGTTCGGAAAAACGGTTGCCAGAAAATGTGATCACCGAAGAAACGCGCATATTTGTCCAAAGTGAAATGCTGTTCGACGCCGGGCGCTACTGGATAGGCATCGGTAAAGCTAACCCGCAGCATTTGCAGCATTGGCCCAAGGTGCTGCGTTAGCACCCAGAGCAGTGGAAAGGCAGCGAGGATCAGGAACTGGCGGCGTGGAGATGCAGTCGCAAACCCGATGAACAGCCGATATGGCGTCCAGTTGGATAAACTGCCCCAGAACGTCAGATGTTTTTTTTCCGCGGTGTCAGAGCCTTGACCAGCGCGTGGAGCGAACTCATCGCTCATGCCAGAATCCCCCAAATTGACTTGATTGCCTTGTCCGCCATGGGCGGACAAGGCACGTCTGTGTTCGTCAGAGTGATGGCTTAAGCCGCTTTGATGGCTTCAACAGCCGGATCGACAAGCCCGTATTTCATCTCATTCGCCTCGGCGCGGAAGAACTGCAGATTCGCAAGTTCCTCATCCGAGAAAGAAGTCGATTTCTTTTCAAGGTCCGTCAGGTAGTTCGACGCATCTTTATAGGTCGAGATAAAGCCTGAAGCCTTGGTCATCGACGCGCCGATTTCCGGAGATGCAAGTATGGCATTTAGGAAGGTATAGGCGTTATCCGGATTGGGCGCATTTTTGGTAATGTTGTATGTATAGACGAACCCGTAAGATCCCTCCCGCGGAATGGTCATAGTCAGCGGAAAGCCGTCATTGATCAGTGCTGCTGCAGGGCCGTTCCAGCTGTGACCAAGAGCAATGTCCTGGTTGACGAACATCTGCTGCACCTCGGCACCGCTGTCATAATACTTCCTGACAAACGGCTTCTTTTCGATGAGGAATGCCTTGGCTTCTTCTACAATCTCAGCTGCTTTTTCTGGGTCATCCAGATAAGCGACCATGTTGCCGTCATACCCCATCTTAAGCATGATGATCGACATCATGTCCTGAATGATATAGGCGGTTTGGCCCTTGTATTTTTCCGAAAACAGAACATCCCAGCTCTTTGCTTCCTCAGGGCTAACGATCTCAGAGTTGTAAGCAAGTACCTCCATCCCGGACAGGATCGGAGCACCCCATTTGTGCCCGTTGATCGTCGACCAGTCGCTTTCTGAGAATGTAGGGTTGATGTTTCCCCAGTTGCTCAGCCGTTCGGTGTCGAGTGGAGCAAGGAGTTGATTATCGATGAACTGCAAGAAACGGTGACCAGCTACGGTCATGATGTCAACCGTGGGGTTGGGCGCTTCGGCGGCGAGCAGATTGAACTGTTTGCCCTGGTCGTCGACTAGGCGAACGTTTACCTTGATCCCGGTGTCCGCTTCGAACTGCTTCTTGAAGGCTTCGGGAACAAAATCATTGTATGTCCAGATGTTTACTTCACCGCCCGAGGCGTTTGCTCGGCGAAGATATGCTGGGCTGGCCAGAGCTGCCGTACCAAGGGCAGCGGTTTCCAGGAAGCGTCGGCGGCTAATGGTAAGTTTGGTCATCGTAGCGTCTCCTAGTCAGTTAGGTGTGGTCCATCCTCTGGATTATGTTTGTGGCGCGGATGGTGTTTGCAGCACCCCAGTACGGGACGCTTGCTGCAAGTCGTGAAGGCTGAATTTTTGCAATTCCAACGCATTGAGAATTTCGTTTTCGAGTGCGAATTCCCGATCATACATCGCTGAAAATAACTGAATGCCGGCCTCATGTAATGTTGCGGGCCTTCCCACCAACTGACCCAAAACAACGGTGACTTGAAGGCCATAGGGAACATCTTCAGTCACGTAGCGGCTGTCCGCTGTCCCAGGCCCCAGACCGCCATAACCATGCTTATGCATCTGCTGGTTCATTTCGGAAATGCTTCCGATCGGTACATGGAAACTCTGGTGGAAATGTTCGAAGATGGTTTTCACCTTCAAATTCAGCTCCTTGGCAATTGCAAGACGCTCAAGATCAAGCTTTTCCAGTAACCGCCCAACCTTAGGTGTAACATTCAGGCCCTGACTCCAGTCTTCACCGCGCTCCATCCGTGTGATGTTGCATAGGGCGATCCCGAGGTGGTTTTGCGGGTTTAGATTTGAGAGTAATATGGCCAACAGACCATCACGCGGCATGAAGCGCTCGCCGAACAAACTCTGGCACAAGGCCAGTCCTTCATCCGCTTTGGCCTCTGGCACGGTGCACAGATCAACTCGATTGCGGATGGTGTTTACGCGCACCTTGTTTTCTTCATGGCGCCGACCCGAGACAATTGTCGTCCCCCACGCGGTTACAGGCGCTGTTACACCTCGCGCAGCTAGGGACTGCATCAGGTAAACTGCGCCGAAGGACGCGTGGGATGAGATAATGACGTGCTGACCCTCGCGAATATGGGGGGCCAGAGCATCCATGACGTTCTTGTGTCCGGTTGCAGGAAGGGCGATGATCAGCGTGTCGCTCTTCTGGGCCAATTCCTGTGCCGAATTGGCAATTGTTGGCGCAAATTCCTCTTCAAATGCACCGTGAGCCTGCAATGGCATAGTTTCAAAGGCAGCCGTGCTTTTTCCCGATGGCGACCAAAGTATCGGCAAATGCCTGTTTCTATGTAGAAGCGCGGCCGTGCCGCACGCTATTGAGCCGGCCCCAGCAATGCCGATGCGCATCCGGCTTTTCATGCCGCTTCCTTTCTGCTCACCGGATCGCCCAACACGTGCATCAGCCGGTTTGCCCATCCGAAAAGAGCGGAAGACAAAATCAGATCGAAAATTTCTTCGTCTGACAAACCTGCCTTTGATAATCTGTCTATGTCTTGCACATCGGCAGAAGGTGGTGCTTCGGCGGATTTGCGCGCGAAGTCGAAAATGGCCTGGTTTCTTGGGCTGAGTTGAGCCTTTTCACCGTTTGCGAACAGTTCGTCGGTCACGGCTTCGTCTTTTGCCAGTCTCGCGTGGCGGTCAGCATGGACTGCGGCGCAATAGATGCAGCGATTCACCATGGACGCCGCCAGAGCTCCGAGCTCGCGTTCTTCCCGCGACATGCCCCCGCGGTCGTACATAATTGCGTTGAACAGAGGGGACCGAATCGACAAGCTCTCGACATCATGAGCAAGGGTCAAGACGTAGTCCGAAACCTTGGTGCTCGAGGGAGTCACCTTGAGGGCATCGAGTTGCTCAGGAGTTGCTTCCTCCAGTTTAACCGGCATCAGTCGCGGTCGCCATTCAGGGACCCTGCGAGTGAACTTGTGAACGATACGGGTCATGCTGGTTTCTCACTCATCAGGCGTAATCCCGAGATCACACGTGTTTGGAAAGCAAGGAAGGCGACCAATTCACAAAGCCGCACGATATCGGCATCGGCGACGCCCACCGCCTGCAGGCCTGCAATATCTTCGGCAGCTGCTTCCCTGGTCCGATTAGCGACCTTGTCTACAAAGGATAAAACCGCCGCAAATTCTTCACCCTGAGTGCCCGACGCTCCAGGCACTGCAAGAGCCGCGTATTGTCCAGCGTTGGTGACATAATGGGCCGCTAATGCGTCATCTCCGGCCAGATGTGCAACGCGAGTGGCAATCGCCGCGCGAAAGTCATGAGGAAAAGCGCCGGCTTCCTTCGGGCGAAGTACAGCTTCCTCGGCGACTTGGGTCATTTCAAGAATATTTCTACGCGTCGAGACCACGCTGGACAAAGTGCTGTCTGGTGTCACGCCAGCTTGGTTCAGGATTGTCAGATCTGAGATATTCATACTGCCTTGTCCTCCCGTCGCCGCTCCTCAGTAGGCAGCTCGGTCGGTTGCCATTCATCGCCGAGAAGTTCCGGCTTATCGTAGTCTTTCATGTCCTGCCAATGAGCTTCGATGTCCTCGCCGTAGAGTGAAGCCGCAACGGCGCGAGCTAGCCAGGCAGCACCATCACTGATACCTGGAATGTCGCCACTCACCTTCCCAAGGCTGGCAGATGCGCCGAAGTTGAAACAGTAGACGTTCTTCAGCCAGGGGGCCTTGCCCGTCTCCCTTTCTCGGAAAGTGAAATCGGAGTTCAGATAGGGAAATCGTCCTAGATCGGCAGATTCTTCGCCAACCGGCGGTGTATAGACGTCCTTCCAAAGAAGGATCTCCGCTGCCGTCTCACCCAACTCCGTCCGTGCCATAGGGTCGATGACAAAACCGGTTCCAAGGATAACAAAGTCCGCCTGGTAGGATGTGCCATCGGCGAAATGGATGAGTGCGCTATCGCCTGACTGCTCGATCCGCGTCGTGGCCTTGTCGAAATGAAAGTAGGCGTTCGGGTGGCGACTGACCCGCAAAGTGGACCCACGGGGAGAGGGAGTTTGCGTTGCAAAGCTGTATTGCATGAAACGCCAGCGCCATTCGTCCGGTAAGGTGGCGTAACCTGCGGTAAGTCCATAGCTGCCAATGCCCATCATCTTGTTGATTGTCGGCATCTCTTTGCGGCGAACCAGATGACGCACTTCAGCTGCGCCGTGCTCCAGCGCTTCCGCTGAATTGTCGACGGCGGAGGCGCCTACTCCGATCACTGCTACACGTTTGTCCTTCAGGGCCGAAAAGTCGATTTCATCCGCGCTATGAGCCCACATACGCTCAGACAATCCGTTGATGAATTCGGGAATGTTCGGACCGCCGGTTCCGTCGCGCCCCGTTGCAAAGATCAATTTTCGCGTCAGGATGGATCCCGTTTTTGCGCCCGAAACAGTTAGCTTTAACAAGTTGCCTTCGGGTTCCACATGGTCGACTGAAACACCATTTTCTATCGGTATGTCGAGTGCCTCGCGATACCAGCGAAGGTAATCCATCCACATTGTGCGTGGTATCTTGTCCAACTCGTCCCAGGCCTCCGCCCCAAACTGAGCACGGAACCAAGCTTGAAATGTTAGGGATCCGTGCCCGAAGGCGGGTCCCGTAAGAAATTTTGGGGACCGCAGGGTCTCCATGCGGGCATAATTCAACCAAGGGCCCTCGCGGCCTCTCTCCGCGCGGTCCACAATGCGAATGTTGTGAATGCCGCCCGTCCTATGCGCCAGCCAGGCAACCATCCCGCACATGCCGCCACCGATGATGACAACGTCAGTAACATCCTCTTTCTGCGATACCCATTCCTTGGAGGGATAGC
Source organism: Labrenzia sp. CE80 (assembly GCF_009650605.1). NCBI lineage: Bacteria > Pseudomonadati > Pseudomonadota > Alphaproteobacteria > Hyphomicrobiales > Stappiaceae > Labrenzia > Labrenzia sp. CE80. Next base: position 1,933 of record NZ_WAJT01000005.1, on the reverse strand, counting down.
AAAGCAGGTCAAGATCATCCTTGAGCCGCGCTTCGAGCGCCGCTAGGCCTTGAGAGTCTATAGAGGACAGTCTTTGGGTCATTTTACATGCTATCCAGGTTATTCTTAGGGCAAACGATCAGTAGCTACTCGACACCTCGGTTCGAGCTAGAAAAGGGGGTTGTTTGTTCGGCATACGAAAGGGGGTAGGGAGGTTGGACGGCCGTATCTGAAAGATACTGGGCCTTTGAAACTCAGAAATCCGTGCAGAGCTCGTGGTGCCCGAACCCGAACACTCCAAATTATCTGTGTTCACAATGCCAAGAGTCACTGCGCCGATCCCCTTATCAATCGAATAGTAGCTTTCTATGCTAATTTTGCATACTTATGCGTCGATAATGCTTCAGTGTAATAATAGGTTCTCTAGTATGTCAACAATGAATAATGGGCGGCCTGACATTCGCGCGATGGAGGCTTTTGCTGCCGTGGTCCGCTACGGCTCCATGACGGCCGCGGCCCAGAAGCTGTCGGTAAGCCAGCCAGCCGTTACAAGAATGGTGAGGGATCTAGAGGCGTGCGTTGGCTTTGTCCTTTTCGAGCGCAATGGGCCAAAAATCTCTCCCACGACCAAAGGGATTAAATTCTTCGAAGAATCCCAGCGCGTTATGGCGAACCTGTCGGAATTGACGGAACGGGCGCATGCGATCAGGGACGAACGGCTAGCCGCGATCGACATCGTCGCAACGCCTACAATGTCCGCGGGATTGGTTGGCCCGATACTATCGCGGGTCGCTGACGTGCTGCCTGATTTTGTCCATGTCGAAACAACAACTTCAGAGCGGGTTCTTCACGCGCTTCGTCAGCGAACCGCCGACCTTGGGTTCTCTGCCTACCCCGGTGAGCACGACCGCTTGAAATGCCTCGCGCGTTTCGATTCATTGGTTGTTGCCGTGGTCAAGAAGGGAAGCCGCTATGACAGTGAAGAGCCGATTCCACTCTCGGTGTTTGCCCGCGAAAGAATGGCCACAATCTGTAACGGTTATGGTATTCGAGATGCCATTGATCGTGCACTCCGAGAAGAAGGCATTAAACCTTCCTCTGAAATTGTCACCAATTCGTCCTTGAGTGCAGCAATGGCAGCACGGGCCGGGCTGGGTGTTGCCCTCTGTGATCCGGTCACGGCGCTTGGCGTGCCTGTGGAAGGTGTGTCGATCCGCCCCTTATCGGCGAAAATAAGCTACGCGTGGGGATTGTTCGCGGCTGACGAGAACCCGCTCAAGGATAGTCTCGATCTGGTGGTTGAGGCCTGCATTTCCGAGAGTGAGCAAATCGTGCAAAAAGTTACAGAGCTAGGCGCTGTCGACAAACTCGCGTAACCGTATGCGTCCGGTGGCTATGTTTTTGGGCTCCGGCGAATGACGCTTTGGTCTTGTCGTATCGGGTGGCGATTCCGCGGAACTATTTGATCTTGTTGAACATGCGCTCGATCCGGTTCCAATCCTTTCGGGCCCAGCCGTCACAAGATGTCGGTTCCCTGGGATTCGACTCTGGCGGAATGACGAGGCCTATATCTGCCTACCGCCGGTTTTGACGCACGACGTCGCGCTCGTATCCCTTATCAGCCGTTTTCTTAACTATAGAAATGGACCAGATTCACGCGTCAAAATCACCAGCCGCTGGATGAGCTTGGTCTTGTAAACACCGTTGCTTGCTTGGCCAGAGCGTTGTCGTAACTGACACAAGCGCGTCGGAGATACTGCGCGATGCCTGGCTCCGCCCGCCCTTCAGAGTAGTGACTTGGCCTGCCGCCAATTTTCTTCGAGAACCGATCCGTGTTCCTGATTTTCGCGTCGCTTTGCTCTTTTTCTCCCCTCTTCTTATCTCCGGTTTAAACGCCAAAACCCCCGCCGGATTTCTCCATGCGGGGGTTTTGATGTTTGGTTGCGGGGGCAGG
>NZ_WAJT01000004.1:300000-497985 GCF_009650605.1 Labrenzia sp. CE80 | reverse complement strand
GTCCGCCAGCGACGTTGCCGCCGTCGATGAACGTGGTTATAGGTCCACTCCCCTAAACCGTCAACGACTAAATCCAAAAAAAACAAACTAAATAAAAATTCAAAACAACAATTGTGGACAAAACAAACGGGAAAGAGTGCAAAAATAAATTATATCAATAACTTAACTTAGCATCACATCCTCACTTCACAGAGCTACGCATTCATCCGAGGCGGGTCAGAACAGCCTCTACGGCTTTGCCACAGGCTAGTAGCGCGGCGTCATTTTTCCTGGCCCCAATCAGCATTGCGCTAAGGGTCCAGTCACTGTGCCCGTAAGGCATGGCGAGGCTGCAGCCATCCGCGCAGTTAGCGAGTGACGGATTGCGCAGCGCCAAGAGATTGGTACGCCCAAATTCGGCGTCGTCCGAAAGGTCCGACACTTCTGGTGGCAACAACGGTGTCGTCGGCAACAGCAGAAAGTCGCCGCCAAGCTCAGCTGTAAAAGCCTCGACAAAGGCATTCCTGTTGTTCAGGGCCTGACGGTAGTCAACCGCATTGAGTTCATCTGCGCGGGACATTCTGGAATGAACGCGAGGATCGAAATCATGCGCACGGCCTTGAAAGAGACCTTCATAATGAGCGCGCGATTCAACCGAGGTCATCTGCCAGGGGGCAAATTTCCCATACAGATCGATACAGCCGAGATCTCTCTCAACAATTTCGAAGCCCGCGTCACGCAAGGCAGGAAGGATCGCCTCGAACCCCTCCGCGATCACGGGATCCATCTCGTCGAACCCGAAATTTCGAGCGACGACAAGACGACCTACTTCGGGAGTTTTGGGTGCGGCCGGAAGACCAGCCATGACCTGCCAGGCAAGTTCGCAATCGGCAACTGACCGCGCCATCGGTCCGAAGCTGTCGAGCGTGTCTGACAATGGTTTACCGCCGGTCAGGGGGACTGTCGCCTGTGTCGGTTTGAAGCCGGTTATGCCTGTGAAAGCGGCTGGAATGCGAAGTGAACCGCCCGTGTCGCTTCCGATCGCAATGTCACACAATCCAAGGGCAACCGAAACGGCACCGCCACTGGTCGAGCCGCCGGGCGCACAGCCTGGATAGGCAGGATTGTCTGGCGTCCCGTAGTGCGGGTTAAGACCAAGGCCGGAATAGGCGAACTCGGACATGTTGGTCAGACCCAGGAAGACCGCACCGGCCTCGCGAAGCCTTGCAATGGCAGGCGCATCCCGTTCCGCAGTTGGTTCGCCCAGCAAAACCCTGGTACCGGCTGTTGTCGTTTCACCGGCAACATCAAACAAGGCCTTGATGCTGATGATCGCGCCGGCAAGAGGCGCGGCATTGGACGGCGCAAGCGCTGCCTGCGCGCGCGCGAGGGAACCCAGTTCCCTTGTAAAGACCGACGCAGCCACGGGGTCTTCGGCCAGTCGCGCCAATGCGCGCTCTGTCCGTTCAGAAGCAGTCTCAGCATTCCAAGCGAGATCGGTCCTGGCACTCATCGTCATCTTCTTTCCAAAGTTTACGCGGTCAATGTCCCGATGCTTTTCGAAGTTCTGGCAAATTTACAAGCCGCAGTCGGCCCCAGACGGTACGCTTGACGCACCCGCCGGTCTATGAAACAGCGGAGAGACAACGGGTTCGGTACTGCCACTCGATCTTCGCCCCGGAAACCGGATCGCTCAAAGACATCTTGAAGTCTTCAGCCGCCCTTACGCCGCCAATGGCAGGCAAGGTTCCGCAAAGCATGGCGGTTCCTTCCGACATCTCGATCCCATCCACCAGACTGGCCAGAGGTAAAATCGAGGCCAGAGTTCCGTCCTGATAGGGCTCCCAGGTGCCGTTTTCGAGAATCCAGGATCGCAGCTCGAGCTGATCAAGACGATCTGAAACGTCCTCAAGCTTCCAGAGATCGGGAGCGACCGGCTTGACGCAGATCTGCTTGGAGTGCGCAACGGAATAGGTTTCCAGCGCACGGTCCGTATGGTCTGACGCAAGCCCCAGCCAGAGTGTACCGCCCGATTTCAGCAGAAATGGCTCGGCCTCACCAGAACTCTCCGTGCCCAGAACCTGAACCACACTATCTTGCGTCAAAAGTGCGGAAGCGCATTGATAGTAAAGAGGCACGGTTGACGGGGCCGGAACACCAATGGCCGCCAGCTCTTCAATATGATGATCGACCGCAGCCCTGTCTCGTCCGGTCCATCCGGCGACGATCAAAGTGTGCGGCGTGCATTCGAGCACACCAGCTGGTGTCTGAAATTCCATAACAGGAGCCTTTTACAAGCTGGATGGGAGGAAGAGAGCAAGCTGCGGCGCAAGGATAAGAAGACCGACCATCAACAGCATTGCGAAGGCATAGGGAATGCAGCCCAGCATGACATCTTTGAATGGTGCCCTGCCCCGGGCGGACTGAACCACGTAGAGGTTCAATCCAACCGGCGGTGTGATCAAAGCCATTTCGACCAGAATGATCATCAAGATCCCGAACCAGATCTTGTCGTAGCCCAGGTGCACGATGATCGGCACAACGATGGGTATCGTCGCGACCATGAGAGACAAGGTCTCGATGAAAAAGCCGAGGACGATGTACATCAGCACAATCACGAGGAGTGTCGCCAGAGGCCCCAGACCGAGCCCATTGAGCAGGTCCTGCAAGGCACGGCTGACGCCGGCAGCTGTCAGGACGAAATTCAACACGTAGGCCCCAATGACCACCAGCATGATCATGGCCGATGTGCGGACCGCGCCGCGCAGCGCCTGGGACAGCATATCAAGGCTAAATGCCCTTTGTTGAACTGCGATTGCCAGCGCAATGCCGACGCCGATGGCCGCAGCTTCAGTGGGCGTCGCCCAGCCAGCATAAATCGAGCCGACTATGGCAGCGAAAAGTCCGAAAATCGGGATCAGGTCCAGGAGCCCGACAAACCTCTCTCGCCAAGCGCTCGGGCGCCGAGGACCGCCGAGAGACGGCCACAGCACGCAAAGGATCACTGTGAAGATCATGAAGAGCAGCGCCATCAGCAGACCCGGTAACAGTCCGGCCAGAAACAACTGCGGAATCGAGCTTTCAGTCAGAAACCCATAAACAATCAGGTTGATTGAAGGCGGAATGATAATACCAAGTGTACCGCCAGCGGCGATTGCGCCGGAAAACAGCTTCTCGTTATAGCCCAGCGCCCGCGCCTGAGGCATCGCAACCGTTGCGACTGTCGCGGCAGTCGCGACCGACGAGCCGGAGGTTGCAGAGAACATGGTCGATGTGGCGATATTCGCATGGATCAGACCGCCGGGCAGCCAGGACACCCATTTATCGAGGGCGGTATAGGTCCTGCTTGCAACGCCGCTGCGGACCAGAATTTCTCCCAGCAGTACAAACAACGGAATGGCGATCAAGGTTGCGCTGTTGGAGGAAGACCAGACCACCTGGCCAAGGCCGCGCATCAACGGGAACGGGCTGAAGAAAAAGTCGATCCCGAAGGCGAGCAGAAAGAGAACAATCCCGACCGGTATGGAAAGGGCAAGGAGGCCGAGAAGACCGAAGGCTGTAAAGGGGATCATTCGCTTCCCCCCATACCAACGGCTTCTTCAATCGCGTCCTCGTCGCTGACGATCAGCTTTTGCATGACATAAACAACCAAAAGAACGGCCGAGATCGCAAACCAGAGCCAGCCGGACCACCACAGCAATTGCGGAATCCACAAGGGTGTCTCCAGCGGCGTGTTGGCCCTTGCACCTGTCGAAAGCGTCTTGGCGACAACAGACCAGCCGCGCCAGGCGACAACCAATGCTGTCGCTGCAAGGCTCATGATGGCAATCGCGTCGAGGAGCGCCCGGCCTTTCGTCACAAGGCGCTCGCGCACGAGGTCGATACGCACATGCGCTCTCTCGGTCAGGGCGTAGCTCACGCCCCAACTTGATGTGATTGCCATTACGTAGCCGGAAATCTCGTCGACTCCGCCCAAGGATCCGCCAAGTTGGCGTGTCAGAATTTCAACGAGTGTATAAAGGACACAGACCATCAGCATTGCGCCGACGGCAATTGCCACCCGGTCGTTGATTTTCTTCAAGAGGTAGATGAGCGGAGTCACGAGTTTCCAGCCTTAGTTCAGGGTCAGTTCGACGCCGGTGACCTTGCCGACGCTGTCGTTCCAACGCTTGGCCCACTCAGGCCCAGCGCGTTCAGCCCATTCCGGCAGAACCTCGGAGATCAGGACCTCCTTCGCCTTGGCCAAGTCTTCGTCGCTTGCGGCGATCAGGGTCATGTCATGTGCATCACCGTAGGTGCATTCGCCGGTTCCGGTCAGGCAGGCAATATCATTTGCAAGTGCCCCCTGAGCCGACTGCCAAGCGGGAGCCTCGAACTTTTCCTTGATCGCGCTTTCCAGAGTGCTCTTTTGAGCATCGCTGAGCGAGTTCCACTTGTCGAGGTTAATCGCGGTGACAACGGGATCCCAGCCACCGAGAGGCAGCGTGATCAGATGGGTCGAAACTTCCCACCAACCCGCGTTGTAGCCCGAGCCCGCTCCAGTAACGGCGCAGTCGACAACGCCACGCTGCAGGGCGCCGGGCACTTCGCCAAAGCCGATATTGACGCCCTCTGCACCCAGCGCTTCCAGGAATTTGGCGGTCATGCGGCCCGAGGCACGCACTTTCTTGCCTTTCAGGCCTTCCAAATTGCTGACTTCCCCGTTGCAGAAAACGACCTGCGGCGGATAGGGCGCAATCGCCAAAACCTTGGCGTTGAAGACATCCTTGTAGATGTCGTCGACCATCGGACGGGCCGCCTCAACGGCCTTCTGAGCAGTGGCAGCATTCGTGGCGATCAGGGGCACATCCAGACCTTCGAGCGCCGCGCTGTCGGCGACCGCATAGTCACCCACGGTCATTCCCACGTCAAAGACGCCCTGGGACAGCATCCGGAACACATCGCCGCCAGCAATGCCCATCTGGTCATGCGTGGTCATTGTGGCCGTCAGGTCGCCACCAGAAACTTCCGAAAGGGTTTCCGTCCAGAAAGGCATTTCATACTGTTTGTAAAGTGGCAGGCTGCTCCAGCTGCCGACGACGGACAGCTCTTCCGCCTGAACAGCACTTGCTGCGGTAAGCGCAGCAAGAGAGAGCGTGGATAGTGCGAGAAATTTTTTCATGTTGTTCTCCATTCCGGGAAGGTTCAGAAAGTCGACTTTTTGTTATCGTTATAGGGGTAGATCGGCGCGCATTGTTCGCTGACTTCAGCGATGAGCATGGCACCAGGGGCGTGTGTGATCGAAAGAGCAGACTTGGCTTGCATGATCGCAACTTGCGGAGTGACACCGCAGGCCCAAAAGAGAGGAACTTCGCCCTCCCCTATGTCGACCGCATTGCCCCAATCCGGCTTGCCGACATCCGCGACGCCAATTTCCTCTGGCGCACCAATTTGGAGCGGTGCGCCATGGGCAAGAGGATAGGACCTGCAGATTTCAAAGACTTCGTCGATCCGATCTTCACGGATCGGGCGCATGGACACAACCGTATCGCCGCCGAAAGGCCCGCACGGAACAGTCTTGATGGACGAGCGGTACATTGGAACTGTTACGTCCATTTCGATATGGCGCATGGGAATACCCGCACGCAGCAGTGCGTTTTCGAAGGTGAATGAGCAGCCGATGGCAAAGGCCACAAAATCGGGCTGCCACACATCGCTCAAATCCGGCACCTGCTCGGCCAATACGCCATCGCGGTAGATGTTGTATCGTGCTGCGTCGGTGCGGATGTCTACGGTTTCACCGAGCCCCTCCACCTGCGGATTGCCAGGCTCGGACACTCCAGCAAGCGGACAGGACTTCGGATTCAGTCGACAGAACTCGTGAAAGTCGTCCGCCAGATCTCCAGAGACAATTGCGAGATTACATTGCAGGTGCCCCTTGGCGAGGCCCGCGGTATGGCCCGTGTACAGTCCGGACCGGATTGCACTGCGGACTGCAGCGAAATCGCGCTCGACAAGTTCTGAATAATTGACGGTCTGGACCATACGCACCCCTTCACTCTGGAAAAGGCTGAAGCTGACGGCGTATAAAGTCAAATTGCTATTTCTTGTTCAAAGTGATCCAATTTCCTGATCACCAAATAGGACTTACCACATGACGCTTGAACAGTTGAGAACCTTCCTTTGGGTTGCCCGTCTTGGCGGCGTCCGCCGTGCCGCCGAGCAGATGAACATTTCCCAACCTGCGGTCTCCTCGCGCATCGCGAGCCTGGAAGCCTTTCTTGGCGCAGAGCTGTTTACGCGTAGTTCGACCGGCGTGTTTTTGACCAAACAGGGTGTCCTGCTGCGTGCCCACGCGGAACAGATCGCCGCGCTTGTCGAGCGGATCAAGGCAGACATCATGCCGGCCGACAGTGTGAGCAGTCTTCTCAGGCTTGGGGTTGCTGAAACGGTCGCCCAGACATGCCTGCCGGATTTCCTGACACGGCTCCACCAAACCTTCCCGAAACTGAAGATCGAAGTCTCGGTCGATATCTCACTCAACTTGCGCGAAATGCTGCTTGAACGATCCCTGGATCTGGCGATCCTGATGGGACCGATCTCGGAATATACGGTCGATAATGTCGATCTGCCGCCGTTCCAGCTGAACTGGTATCGCCCCCTGAACATGGAGGAGCCAGACCTCAGGGTGACGCCCGTGATTACCTACAACCGGAACTCCAGGCCTCACCGGGAACTGACCCGTGAGCTTCGCGAACGCTATGGAAGCACAGCACAGATCTTTCCCACCAATTCGCTGTCCACCGGCTTCGAAATGGTCGCATCCGGACTGGGCGTTGGCATCCTGCCCCATGCCCTCGGACGCAGATTTGTCGGCGAAAACAAGATCGCCACATTTGATCCAGGCTGGTTGCCCAATCCACTCCAGTTCACAGCCACCTATATCGGGGAACCACGCGACGAACTGGTTGCCGAAGCCGCCCGGATCCTTCAGGAGGTCGCTGTCGACTATCATCACCGCATCGCTGATATCGATTGGCTCACCTCACAGGGCTAGACCTATCGAAGCAACAGATGTCAACATCCTGATAAACTATAATATATTTATTACGACAACTAATTTTATCCAATTATTCAAATAATGAAATTGGCAACAAATCCCCGGAATTCAATATCAATACTTACTGTCTTCAGACTTCATTTTACCAAAACGACATATTTCCATCACTGTGGGGTTAAGTAGGGATGGTATTTGGGGTCGGGTTTTGCATATCCCCGCCAGCTAACGCAGCTCGCGTCCACCAGGGAGATCCTGAAATGAAGTTTTTGAAAACCGCAGCCCTCGCAGCTGCTACCCTTGCGCTGTCCGTCACGACATCTTTTGCAGACAATTTCAAACTGGCTGTGACCGATGTTGAAGGCCTTGAGCGCCTTCAGCTCGAGTGGGGTCCGTTCAAGGGCGCGCTTGAAACCGCAACTGGCCATACTTTTGAATTTTTCCCGGTTACAAGCCGCACAGCAGCTGCTGAAGCACTGCGCGCCAAGCGCGTCGACTTCGTCGTCACCGGTCCGGCTGAATACATCGTCATCAACAAGCTGACGGAAGCCACGCCTCTGATCGGTCTCGGCCGCCCTGACTATTTCTGCGCAATCGTTGTTCGCGCTGACAGCGGCATCGTTCGCCCGGCTGAGCTTGAGGGCAAGAAGGTTGCCTTTGGCGACATTGGCTCGACATCGAACATGCTCTGCCCAATGCAGCTGATGGCTGACTACGGCATTGATCCCGTCAAGGACGTCGATCGTCTGCACACCTCCCGCAACATTGCCCATGAAGCTCTGAAGAAGGGCGACGTTGCAGCCATCGGAACCAACCACAACTCCTGGATCAGCGTTCGCAACAAGGACGATAGCGTTCCGAACGGTTTCTTCCGCATCATCGCTCGTTCCGGCGACCTGCCGAACGACATGCTGATGGCCGCCGCACATGTTGACCCCGAGACTGCCGAGGCTGTTCGCCAGGCGATCCTCGACAACAAGGAAAGCATCATCAGCGGCATCCTTGCTCATGAAGAGAACGACAAGTACTCCGGCATGGATCTGGTCGCGATCGAAGACGGCGCTTACGACATCGTCCGCTCGATGTACACGACCGCTGGCTTCCCGCAGTACGACAACTTCATCGGCAAATAATGCAGACCGCAGCTTTGACCACCGGCGCGCAAGCGCCGGAGGTCCATCCCCCATCGCCGACATCTCCCGCCAAACCGGATTTGGCAATTCGAGGCCTGTGCAAGTCGTTCGAGGCCAATCGCGCGATCCTGACTGATGTCTCCTTTTCAATTGCCAACAAGGAGGCTGTTGCGCTGATCGGATCAAATGGCGCCGGCAAGTCGACGGCCTTGAGATGTGCCATGCGTCTGATCGAACCTGACAGCGGTGAAGCGGTGCTCTTTGGCACAGAGCTGCGTTCGGCCAATGCTCGTCAATTGCGGAAAATTCGCAGCAACGTGGGTTTCGTCTTTCAAAAGCACAATCTGGTCCCGCGCGTCTCAGCACTGACCAACGTAGTGCATGGCAATCTGGGCAGAGCGAGCGGAATACGCGGCTGGAGCCAGGCCTTCTCCGGACGACAGATCAGAGAACGGGCCTACGCCTGCCTCGAAAGGGTCGGGCTGTCCGAACAGGCAATGAGACGGGCTGACCAACTTTCGGGTGGCCAGTCTCAGCGCGTTGCCATCGCCCGTGCCCTGATGCAGCAACCCAAAATGATTGTCGCCGATGAGCCGGTCGCTAGCCTGGACCCGGTCGCCGGTCAGGAAGTCATGGATCTGTTTCATCATCTTTCAAAGGAAGAGGGCATCACCTTGCTCTTTACGACGCATAATGTCGCCCATGCGCTCGCCTATTCGGATCGTGTTGTCGCTCTTCGCGGCGGCAAGGTGGAACTCGATCAGAACAGCGCCGTCCTTTCCTCCTCCGACCTGAACGAATTCTATGGTTGACACCCCACAAACCCGGCCGGAGCGCCGGTCGATTCCAACACGCCTTGAGCGGCAGAACCCGCTGACCTTCGTCGCCCACGTCGCGTTGCTCGCTTTCGTTCTTTGGTCATTCCAAGGCGCGGGCTGGTCATTCTCGGCGCTCGTATCAGGTGGTCCGTCGATGGTGGATTTCCTGTCCCGGGCATGGCCTCCGACAACGGAGCGCCTGCCGCAGCTGTCGACAGCCCTCCTCGAGACCTTTCAAATGGCCCTGGCCGGCACAGTAATCGGCGTCATCTTGAGTGTCCCCTTGGCCATGATGGCAACCAAGGGCCTGACACGACCAACCGTTCTGGGCCGCGTGTTCGGCGCATGTGCCCGGCTTCTGATCGCGTTTTTCCGAACGGTCCCCGACCTTGTCTGGGCGCTGGTCTTTGTCATCTCGGTCGGTCTTGGTCCCTTCGCAGGAACACTTGCCATAGCAGTCGATACCATCGGCTTTTGCGGCCGGTTCTTTGCCGAGTCCATGGAAGACGTTGAAAAGGGCCCTGGCGAGGCATTGACAGCCGCTGGAGCGAGCCGGTTGGACACGATCTTTTGCGCGGTCATTCCAGCCGCCATGCCGTCTTTCATCACCACGTCCCTCTTCGCACTTGAAAAGGCGACACGCTCATCCGTGGTTTTGGGCCTTGTCGGCGCCGGAGGCATCGGCATCGAACTCAAGGTCGCCATGGACTTTTTCGACTATCAGCTCGCGATGACGATCATCCTGATGATTTTCGCACTCGTGCTTGTTGTTGAGCGCCTGGGCTCGATCGCGCGCCGCAACATTCTTGAAGGAAACTCACAATGAGTGAAATGAACTCTCTCGAACAAACAGATACCGCCCATCTCGAATGGCAAAAGCGTTGGCAGACAGAAGAAGGCCGCGCCGACTGGCTGGTTGCAGAACCCGACGTCGCTGCGCTTGTTGAGCAGATGGCCAAAGACGGACCGAAGACTGCTCTGGATCTCGGCTGTGGGGTCGGCCGTCATGCCCTCGCGTTTGCCCGCGCCGGTTTCAAGACGCATGCCCTAGATCTGGCCGACGCAGGTCTGGCGGAACTGAGCGCCAGCGCGAAAGCCGAAGGTCTCGATGTCGAGACGCACCTTGGACCGATGAACGCGCTGCCGTTTGACGACAACAGCTTCGACTACGTTCTTTCATTCAACGTCATTTATCACGGTGATCCGGACATCGTGCGCCAGTGCATCTCTGAAATCGTACGTGTCTTGAAGCCCGGCGGCATCTACCAGGGCACCATGCTGTCCAAGCGCAACGTCAATTGCGGCAAGGGCCGAGAGATTGCCCCCGATACGTGGGTCAATGATAGCGATGATGACAAGGCGCACCCGCACTTCTACTGCAACTCCAGCGAGCTCGTCGCGCTTTACGGCGATTTCGAGCTGCGGTCTCTTGAGGACAAGTTGCACAAGAAACCAGGCTCGTGGCATTGGCACCTGATTGCGGACCTGACTGCCAAATGAGACCCATCCTAATTCGCAACGGGCGTGCGCTCATTGCAGATACATTGGAGAATGCCGACCTGTTGGTTCAGGATGGCATCATCCAACCTCTTGGAGCCTCGGCACCAGCTGATGCTCTCCAGCTGGATGCCCGCGATCGGCTGGTATTGCCCGGCATCGTCGATGTTCATGGCGATGCCTTTGAACGCCAGATCATGCCCCGTCCAAAGGTCTCCTTCGACCTTCCGCTCGCGCTCGCCGAAACCGACCGGCAACTTGCCGCCAATGGGATCACCACGGCGTATCATGGGCTGACCCTTTCCTGGGAACCGGGCCTGCGCTCCATCGAAGCAGGAAGCGCTTTTCTGGAAACACTGGATCGCGTGAGAAAAGATTTCTCCGTCGATCACCGCGTTCAGATCCGCTGGGAAACCTTTGCGTTTGAGGCTATTGACCTGATTTCGGACTGGCTGGAGCGCCCGCTCGACCTTGCCATCGCCTTCAACGATCACACGAGCTCGACACATCGAAAAATCGCAACCGGCAATCACAGCAAGCTGTCCGATTGGGCGAGCCGCGCAGGTCTTTCCAATGACGACTATCTGGCTCTCTTTGAACAGGTATGGGATCGGCGTGCCGCAGTTGGCGATGCGATTGACCGCGTCGCGACGATGACGAGAGCATCTGGCGTGCCGATGCTCTCACATGACGATCTCACACTGTCAGACCGGGCGGAATTTCGTAGCCTTGGATCCGACATTGCCGAGTTTCCACTGGCCGAAGAAATTGCAGCCGACGCCCGATCGCATGATGAGCATTGCGTCTTTGGCGCGCCCAATGTCGTGCGGGGCGGCAGTCACACAAATGCGCCGACCGCCGCCGACATGGTCACCCGTGGTCTTGGAACGGTCCTAGCCTCGGACTACTACTATCCAGCTATGTTCTCGGCTGCGCAAAGACTGATCAGAGACCACTCGATGCCGCTTGAAAAGGCATGGGCACAGGTTTCGATCAATCCAGCGCAGGCTATGACGCTTACCGACCGTGGCAGGATCGAGCCAGGCCTTCGGGGCGACATCGTCATTGCCCAAGACCTGGCTCAAGACAACGCCAGGATAGAGGCCACCCTTTCAAAGGGCACGATCGCCTATCTGGCAAACGGAGCCCTTCTCTGCTGAGAGCCTACCCTAGGCCAGTCAGTGACTGATCATCCAGGGGCGTTTCGACGGAAACACCTTGGCGCCATCTGCCGTGAAAACAGCACTGGAGCGCGCTGTCGATCCGCCGGAGCAACAGGCGCACCCTATCGGGTGCCGCCTCTTGCGGCTGTCCCGAGCATCGGACTCGCGGCTGTCCCTTGTGGACACTTGCGGAGCGTGTTGGGACTTTTCATTGCGTTCGAACGCCGAACGTCGGTCCGAACTCAGGCCCGACATATGCGGCGCCTGGAGGAAAGCACGTGGAGCTTCCTGCTTGCAGGCCGGGCAACAAATCGGATCGGCATGGGCTGACATGGGCCGAAGAGCGGTGATTGGGCCGCAGCTTTCGCAGATGTAATCATAGACTGGCATGGGAACTCCGATAGGACGACCGAAAGAGTGTGGTGGCCAGCCGCAACGCAATTGCTGGAGCGTGGCGACTGGCCCTACTGCGGTTTCGAGACTTAGAGGTCCGGTGCGAGCGGAACGTCAATGGAGCCGTCGAGGTACTTCGTCGGTCCATCTGCGCCCGGCATCATGTCGAACTCGAACACGTCCGTCGGCAACCAGAGCGTTGCGCAGGCGTTCGGAATGTCGACCACACCCGAGATATGACCCTGAACAGGCGCGGTTCCGAGAATGGCGTAAGCCTGTGCGCCGGTGTAGCCAAACTTCTTCAGGTATTCGATGGCGTTGAGACAGGCCTGGCGGTAGGCGATGTGCACGTCGAGGTAGTGCTGGGTGCCGGCCTCATCGACTGAAATGCCCTCGAAAATGAGGAAGTCGTCATATTTCGGCTGGATTGGCGAGGGACGGAAGATCGGATTTTTAACGCCGTATTTTTCCATTCCGCCTTTGATCAGGCTGACCTTGATATGCAGCCAACCCGCCATCTCGATAGCGCCGCAGAAGGTGATTTCACCATCGCCCTGACTGAAATGGAGGTCGCCCATCGACAGGCCTGCGCCGTCCACATAGACAGGGAAATAGACCTTAGAACCGCGAGACAAATCCTTGATGTCGCAGTTGCCGCCATGTTCGCGTGGCGGAACCGTACGGGCACCTTCGGCTGCAGCGGCATCACGCGCGTCGCCCTTCATCTGCCCCATATGCGCTGACTGGGTCGTCGGCAGCGCGGCCAGCTGCGGCACGCGATCCGGCTCAGTATCGAAGAGTGCCTTTTCGCGGGTGTTCCACATGTCCAGCATATCCCGGCTCGGGAGACAGCCGATCAATCCGGGGTGAATCATACCTGCATATCGCACACCGGGAACATGCCGCGACTTGGTGAACATGCCCTCGATGTCCCAGATCGACTTCTGAGCTTCCGGGAAATGCTCTGTCAGGAAGCCGCCGCCATTCTGCTTGGAGAAGAAGCCGTTGAAGCCCCAGAGCATTTCTTCCTTGGCGCCAATATCAAGAATGTCGACCACCAGAAGATCGCCGGGTTCGGCACCTTTCACGCCAATCGGACCAGAAAGATAATGCACCTGCTCCAGCTCCACGTCACGCACGTCAGCTGCGTCATCGTCGTTCTTGATCTGGCCACCGGTCCAGTCATAGGTCTCGATCTTGAAGTCATCGCCGGGCTCCACCCAAACCGCCATGGGGATGTCGGGATGCCAGCGGTTATGAACCTTCTCGTTGGTATGAGGGGACTCGCTCAAGTCCACCGAAATCAGTGTATCAGCCATGGTTTTCTCCTCGGTTGGGCGTGCCTCTTTCGGACGCTATGAATGGATTGGAGATCAAACGGAGAGGAATCCGGCGACCTTTGCCTCGTCGACGCTGGAACGCGGTTCGTCATGAACCAGGCGGCCGTTTTCAAGGACCAGGATCCGATCAGCGACATCGAGGGCAAAGGACAGCACCTGTTCCGAAACGATGATCGACAGTCCCCGCTCATCCCTGATGCGCTTCAGGACTCGCGCCATTTCTCGAATGATCGATGGCTGGATCCCCTCGGTCGGCTCATCCAGCAGAAGCACTTTCGGATTGGTGGCCAAGGCACGTGCAATGGCGAGCTGTTGCTGCTGGCCGCCAGACAAATTGCCGCCTCGCCTGCTTTTCATGTCCAAGAGCACCGGAAACAGCTCGTAGATCCCGTCTGGCACCTTGGAGCTCCCAGAAGTGGTCAAGCCGGTCTCGATGTTCTCCTGAACCGTCATGGTCGGGAAGATCATGCGCCCCTGCGGCACATAGGCGATGCCTCGTGACACGCGTTCGAAACTCTTCAACGCCGTCACGTCGACGCCATCGACTTGAGCCGAGCCCTGACTTGTCGGGACGATACCCATCAGGGACTTCATCAAGGTTGTCTTGCCCATACCGTTCCGGCCCATAATCGCGACGATTTCTCCCGGCGCGACTGTGAAATCCAGGCCGTGAAGCACTTCGCTCTGACCATAGGCAACGTGATAGTGATCAATTTGCAGCATGGTTGCCCCCTAGTGACCCAGATAGACGTCGATGACTTTGGGATCGGCCTGAACCTTGGCCATGGAGCCCTCTGACAGGATTTTCCCCTGGTGCAGGACCGTGACCCGGTGGGCGATGTCCTCGACAAACTTCATGTCGTGTTCGACCACCAGAACCGACCGGCCCTTGGTGATCTCGTTCAGGAGTTTCGCAGTTTGCTTGCGTTCTGAAACGCTCATGCCAGCCACGGGCTCGTCGAGCATCAGAAGCTCAGGATCCTGTATCAGAAGCATGCCGATCTCGAGCCACTGCTTTTGGCCATGGCTCAAGAGGGCTGCCTGCGTATCGAGAAGCTCATCGAGAAACACCATCTCGGCGATCTCGTTGACGCGCGAGACAACCTCGTCGTCCCGTTTGAACGTCAGCGCACCAAACACGTTTCGGCCGCGGGGAAAGGAGATCTCCAGGTTCTCGAAAACCGATAGGTCCTCGTAGATCGACGGGTTCTGAAACTTGCGGCCCACGCCCTCGCGAACGATTTCATGCTCTTTCATCTCCGTCAGCTCCTTGTTCCGGAACTTTATGGAGCCGTCGGTTGTCCTGGTGCGTCCGCAAATCAGATCGAGCACAGTGGTCTTGCCCGCCCCGTTGGGGCCGATGATCACGTGGATCTCGTTTTCATCGACATAGAGATTGAGATCATTGACCGCCTTGAAGCCGTCGAAGGAAACCGTGAGGTTCTCGATCGACAGAAGGAAATCGGTGTTGTTGCCGAGAGTATTCATTTGTCCGAACTCCAGTTGCAGCGGCTATTCGGCTGCCTGAGGGTCTTCGAGAGGCGGTTTCGCCGAGGTCTTGGACCGTCCGAGCCATCGGTCGACAGCTGGTGCAACGTTGGTCCGATAGAGACCGGAAAGCCCGTTCGGGAAGACGAGAACAACGGCGATAAACAGCGCGCCCAAACCGAAGAGCCAAAGCTCCGGGAAAGTCTCGGAGAACGTTGTCTTTGCCCAATTGACCAGAAGCGTTCCGTAAACCGCGCCGAAGATGGACAGCCGGCCGCCAACCGCGCAGTAGATCACCATCTCGATGGAGGGCACGATGCCGACAAAGGAAGGCGACATGAATCCGACCTGAAGCGTGAACATCGCCCCGCCGATGGCGGACAAAACTGCAGCAAAACAGAATACGAAGATCTTGAAGTTGGCGACGTCATAGCCCGAGAAGCGCACGCGATCCTCTTTGTCCCGCACGGCGACGAGAAGTCGACCAAGCTTGCTCTTCAGTACGAACTGGCACGCGATCAGCACGCCAATCAGCAAAGCTCCATTGAGGAAATAAAGGACGTATTTTGCGCTGTCGGTGCGGATGTCCCATCCCAGGAGAGTTCTGAGGTCCGTGATGCCATTGACGCCGCCGGTGTATCCCTGCTGGCCGATGATGAGGATTGTCAAAATGGCGGCGATCGCCTGTGTAATGATCGCAAAATAGACGCCGCCAACCCGTCTTTTGAACATCGCAGCGCCAATGACGAAGGCGAAGAGAGCCGGTAGTACGAAGATCGCGATCAACGTGAAGGCAAAGCTGTTGAAGGGCACCCAAAACCACGGCAACTCCGTGATTTGGTTCCAGTCCATGAAGTCAGGAATACCTGGCGTCGACTGAATCTTTGTCGCCTCGGGTGTTGAAGATTCAAGCTTTAGGAACATCGCCATGCAGTAGCCGCCGATGCCGAAGAAGACGCCCTGACCAAGGCTGAGAATGCCGCCCATACCCCAGCACAGAACAAGACCAATCGCGACAAACGCATAGGTCAGGTATTTGCCGATCAGGTTCAGGCGAAAGATATCAATTGAGGCAGGCAGGACGATGAAGATCAGGGCCGCCAAGATCGCGAGACCTAAAAGCTCCTGTCGTCCGAGAAAGAATTTTCCATTTGTCATGGTGCGCTCCCTCAGCGGCGGATCTTGTGTGAGAAAAGACCTTCGGGCCGCAGCATCAGGATGCCGACAACGGTCAGAAGTGTGAGAACCTTTGCCATCGATCCGGAGAGGAAGAACTCCATGGTCGACTGTGCCTGGCTGATGGCAAAGGAAGAGGCGATTGTTCCGAGCAGACTGGCCGCGCCGCCGAAAACGACAATCAGGAAAGTGTCGACGATATAAAGCTGGCCAGCCGTCGGACCAGTGGAACCGATCATCGTGAACGCACTGCCGGCGATGCCGGCGATGCCGCATCCGAGTGCATAGGTCTTGCGATCGACCCATTCGGTGTTGATGCCAACAGCCCCCGCCATAACACGGTTCTGAACGACGGCGCGGGTCTGCATACCCATGCGCGACTTGAACATTAGGAAATAGACCCCCACGGCTATCACCAGCGTGAGCGCCATGACGAAAAGGCCGTTGATCGGGATCTCGATGATGTCAGTAAGCGCGATCGATCCCAGCAGCCAATCCGGAAGCGTGACGCCCACTTCTCGTGCCCCGAAAATGGAGCGGTAAGCCTGCTGCAGAATAAGGCTGAGACCCCAGGTCGCCAGAAGCGTATCAAGCGGTCGCTTGTAGAGATGGCGTATGAGCGCCCATTCGACGAAAGCGCCGAGAGCTCCGGCTGCGACGAAGGCCAATGCCATTGCAATAAAGAAATAGATGCTGAAAAGCCCTGGCAAAAAGGCTTGAAAGAAATTGGAACAGAGATAGGTGACGTAGGCGCCCAGGATCATGAATTCGCCGTGGGCCATATTGATGACGCCCATCTGACCGAAAATGATGGCAAGGCCAAGTGCCATAAGGACGAAGACCGAGAAGAGGATCAGTCCGGCGAAGCCTTGCATGGCAAAGATGGAACCAAGTTCCGTCCAGGTGTAGTCGGCGAACATGCGCGCGTCTCCATGCGGGGGGCAGTACAAGCCCCAGGGAAAAAGCGAAGTTTGGGAGATTCATTTTGGGCGCCACACCGGCTGCATTGGCGCAGCGCCCGTTTTTTTGCCTAGCTGGCTTCCGGCCCGAGGCAATCAGCCCAGAGACCGGAAGTCGTCAAAGGCTTATTGGTAGCCTTCCGGGAAGGGATCCGGCTCCATCAGGTCAGCCGTCTCATAGACCAACTCATACTGGCCATCCGGCTTGGCAAGACCGACACGGGTCTTGGACCAAAGGTGGTGATTTTCGTGAACCCGCACGTAGCCTTCAGGCGCCGTTGTCAGCTCGATGCCAGGAGAGGCGAGACGAACTTTGTCGATGTCAAAGCTACCAGCCTTTTCGACAGCAGCCTTCCACAACCAAGGGCCGAGATAGGCCGCCTGTGTCACATCGCCAATGACAATGTCATCGCCCCAACGCTCCTTGAATGCCTTCACGAAGGCTTCGTTGTTCGGGTTGTCGAGGGACTGGAAGTACTTCATCGCAGCGTAAGCGCCCGTGATGTTCTCGCCGCCGATACCGCGGATTTCATCCTCGGTCACGGAGATTGTGAGAAGAACCGGTTTTTCCTTGGTCATGTCGATACCAGCAGCTTTGAGCTGCTTATAGAACGCAACGTTTGAGCCGCCCACGACGATCGCGTAGATCACATCAGGCTTCTTCAACTTGATCTTGTTGATCACGGAGTTGAACTGCGTGTGGCCAAGCGGATAGTACTCTTCGCCGACGACCTTGAGGCCAAGCTTTTCGATGTGCTTGCGCGCGATCTTGTTGGACGTACGTGGCCAAATGTAATCGGAGCCGAGGAGATAGAAGCTCTTTGCCCCTTTTTCCTTTGCGACCCAGTCAATACCCGCGATGATCTGCTGCGTGGCTTCCTGGCCGGTGTAGATCACGTTCGGGGACTGCTCCAGGCCTTCATAGAAGGTCGGATAGTAGAGCATGCCGTTATACTGTTCAAAGACCGGCAGAACCGCTTTACGCGAGGCAGATGTCCAGCAACCAAAAACAGCGGCAACCTTGTCGTTGACGAGGAGTTTTTTGGCTTTTTCCGCAAAGGTAGGCCAATCAGAAGCCCCATCTTCCTGCGTGTATTCGATCTGGCGCCCAAGGACCCCGCCCATTGCGTTGATCTGCTCGATGGCGAGCTTTTCAGCCTGCACCGAACCGGTTTCGGAGATCGCCATCGTGCCAGTTACCGAGTGAAGGATACCGACCTTTACGGTATCTTCGGTAACCGCCAACCCGGTTGTATTGACGTCATCTGCATGGGCTGCTGACGGAAAGCCGATCTGCGAGAAGGCAGACAGCGCAAACGCTGTTGCCGTTCCAAGGATCAGGCCGCGCCGCGATGCGGTCGGGCCCTTCAGTTCGCTTTTGTTGTTCATGACTATTGCCACCTCCTGTCTGTGGTGCAGGTGCGGGGCCTGTTTGGCGCTCCGCATGACAGGAGGCTCGCTGGAAATTGTGCGATGCCGCAATGCGTCAGTTGCTGTGGGTTAATTGACTTATTTCACATAAATTCGATTTCTGAGATGATTTAGATTTTCTTCCATATCACGAGTACTCAATTAACTTTACTAAAGACATAAGATCTCCATCGCTCTCGAAAGAGAAAAAGTAGAAACAATAAATAATATTCACCAAATCAAAACGGCACGAATATTGCTGATCAATTTGTCACAATGGTGATTTTTCAAAAATCTCATCATTTCGCATTTCAGATGCGCAAATTAGCATCATTTTTCTCTGCACCGCACAATAAAGGTGCGCCTGCGAGAGAAAAGGCAAGGCTGGGAACAGATGGCGGGTCATCAGCGGGTTGTGCGCCTGCGCCGAACATACAACCAGTGGGTGGCGAACCAGACCCTGGAAGACTACGCGCTCCGTTTCACCGCGAAAGGCGCAAGACGCTGGTCGGCTGCTCGGGTCGCCAACACCGCGCTTGGCGCCATCTCCTTCCTTGCTCTGGAAGCCATCGGAGCAGCCATCACGCTCAATTACGGCTTCACGAATTCGGTCACTGCGATCATGGTCGTGGGCCTTCTTATCTTCATCACCGGCCTTCCGATCTCTTTCTACGCCGTCAAATATGGTGTCGACATTGACTTGCTGACCCGCGGCGCCGGCTTTGGCTACATTGGCTCGACCGTCACCTCACTGATCTACGCGAGCTTCACCTTCATCTTTTTCGCCCTCGAAGCGGCGATCATGGCGACCGCTCTAGAGCTTTTCCTCGGCATTCCACTCAACGTTGGCTACTTGGTTTGCACGCTGGTCATCATTCCGATGGTGATCTACGGCATCACGCTGATCAGCCGGCTGCAAGTCTACACCCAGCCACTCTGGATCTTCCTGCAGATCCTTCCGTTTGTGTTCATCGCCTGGCAAGGTGTCGCCCCGTTCGAGGAGTGGCGTTCCTTTTCCGGTCGCCTGGGCGCCGAAAACGGCCAATTCGACCTACTGCTTTTCGGCGCAGCCAGTGCGGTCGTCTTTTCCCTCATAGCCCAGATCGGCGAGCAAGTGGATTTCCTGCGCTTCCTGCCACGTGAACGGCGAGGTCGACATACCCGATGGTGGCTATCCCTTCTAGCCGCAGGGCCGGGCTGGATCATCATCGGAGCGATCAAGCTGTTGATGGGATCGTTTCTGGTGGTTCTTGCCATCGGAAACGGAATGGCGCCTGAATTCGCGGTCGAACCGACCCACCTGTACCTGATGGCATTTCAACATGTGGCCAGCCCGGAAGTGGCAATCGCCTTGACCGGCATTTTTGTCATCGTTTGCCAAATCAAGATCAACGTGACGAACTCCTACGCCGGCTCCATCGCCTGGTCTAATTTCTTTTCGCGTCTGACCCACAGTCATCCTGGCCGGGTCGTCTGGCTGGTCTTCAATGTTGCCATCGCTCTCGCGCTGATGGAACTGGGCGTCTACAAGGCGCTGGAGCGAACCCTTGGCCTCTACTCGATCGTCGCCGTGGCTTGGATCGGCGCCCTTTTTGCAGATCTGGTGATCAACAAGCCGCTCGGACTTAGCCCGAAGCATATCGAGTTCAAGCGCGCTCACCTTTACGACGTCAATCCCGTCGGCCTCGGCTCCATGGGGCTTGCCAGCCTTTTGGCTCTTGCCGCC
This sequence comes from Labrenzia sp. CE80, assembly GCF_009650605.1. Lineage (NCBI taxonomy): Bacteria > Pseudomonadati > Pseudomonadota > Alphaproteobacteria > Hyphomicrobiales > Stappiaceae > Labrenzia > Labrenzia sp. CE80. The sequence goes on along the minus strand of NZ_WAJT01000004.1, from coordinate 477,867 downwards.
TACTCCGGCGTGTTTGGCGAAACGGGCAGAGCCCTGGCTAGCTACATCGCACTCTTCACCGCGGTGATCCTGGCGCCTGTTATCGCCTACCTGACAAGGGGGCGCTATTACATTGCTCGTAAGGCGGACAGCTTTGTCGCCGACGACGGCACAAAACCTGCGAGCATGGACTGCTGTATCTGCGAACATAATTTCGAGATCGAAGACATGGCACGCTGCCCTGTCTACTCAGGTCCGATCTGCTCACTTTGTTGCTCCCTCGACGCCAGATGCGAGGATGATTGCAAGGAAGAGGCCCGGATCGGGGATCAGATCAGTTCATTTCTTCATTCGATCCTTCCAGAGCAGGTTGTCGGCAAGATCGGCGCGCGACTCGGACTCTATATCGGGGTCATGCTCGTGGTCAGCCTTTCGCTGGGCGGGATCTTATCGTTTGTCTATTTTCACCTCGATGTGGCAGTTGAGATAGGCGCAAAGGCAGGCATTGAACAGGCGCTGACCCAGGTTTTTGTGATCCTACTGATGATCTCAGGGGTGATGGCTTGGCTTTACGTGCTTGTGCATGAAAGCCGCAAGTTCGCGAAGGAAGAGACCCGGCGCCAAACTAGCCTCCTGATGCAGGAGATCCGCGCGCACAGCAGGACAGACAAGAAGCTGCAAAAGGCCAAGGAAGTTGCGGAATCCGCAAATGAAGCCAAGAGCCGCTATGTTATCGGCATCAGCCATGAACTCCGCTCGCCGCTGAACGCCATTGCCGGATATGCCCAGTTGATGCAACGCGACCCAGCTATTCCTGTTCACAGGCGCGACGCGGTCAAGGTCATCCAGAACTCGGCCGACCATCTCTCTGGCTTGATCGAGGGGTTGCTCGACATCTCGAAGATCGAAGCCGGCCATCTGACGATCTACAGGGAACGTTTCAACCTTCATGAGTTCCTGACCCAGATCGTTGATATGTTCCGGCTTCAAGCTGATGCGAAAGCCCTTCGCTTCGTCTTTGCCCCTGCCGACAATCTACCTGTCTACGTCTTTGGTGACGAAAAGCGCCTCCGGCAGATCCTGATCAACCTGCTCTCCAACGCGATCAAGGCGACCCGCTGCGGGGAAATTACTTTGAAGGTCGAATACCACAGCCAAGTGGCCGAGTTCTCCGTTACGGATACGGGAACAGGTATCGGCCAGAAAGATCTGGAACGTATTTTCATACCCTTTGAAAGACTTGGGGGAGACGCCGCCTCGACACCTGGGACGGGATTGGGGCTCACCATCACCAAGCTCCTCAGCGAGATCATGGGCGGCGACATCCAGGTGGAAAGCACGCTTGGGCAGGGAAGCACATTCAACGTGCGCCTACTCTTGTCCTCAGCACAGGCTCCCTCAAGCAAAACCGCTGTCGAAAAGCAGATCCTCGGTTACGAAGGCCCAACGCAGACGATCATTGTCGTTGACGATGACGCGGCCCAGCGTAGCCTGATGAGTGATTTCCTCGTGCCTCTTGGCTTCAGGGTCATCGCAGTTCCCAATGCGAATGCCTGCCTTGAAGTCGTCGGCACAAATCAGCCTGATGCCTTTCTGCTCGATATCAGCATGCCCGGGATGAATGGCTGGGAGCTTGCAAGGGTTTTGCGTCAATCGGGACACGGAGCGGCGGTCATGATCATGATTTCGGCAAACGCAGATGAGCGTGGACGCGACCCGGTCCATCGGATCTATCATGACGACTACCTCGTCAAACCGTTCCGGCTTTCAGAGTTGCTGGAGCGGCTCGAGAGGCACTTGAAGCTTGTCTGGCGCACCGAGGAAAGAGCGCCGATCGATGAAAGTACTTCGGTTCATCCCTCTTTCGACAAAGCCGCCATTCCCTCAACGGAAAGCCTGCAGATGCTGCGCCAGCTCAGTCAAATGGGCTATGTGCGCGGCATAAGGGCCAAACTCGACGATATCGAATTACAGGAGCCTCAAGCCGCCGCATTTGTAACCCACATGCGAGAACTCGTGACAGATTTCGATATCAAACGCTACGAACAGCTATTGGAGGCAGTTGAGCATGATGATGGTCGTTCCTAGCCCCGGTGATACAATTCTCGTGGTTGATGACACCCCCTCTTCCCTGGGCATGCTGACCAGTGCCCTGGAAGAATCCGGCTACACAGTGCTGGTCGCTCCGGACGGTCAAAAAGCGCTAGACATTGCCTCCCGATTTACGCCCAACGCCATCCTGATGGATGCCGTGATGCCAAATCTCGATGGCTTCGAGACCAGCAAGAGACTGAAGAAAATGGGCGGTCTTGAGGATGTTCCCGTGCTCTTCATGACCGGGCTCAGCGACACTGAAAACATCGTCAAAGGCCTGGAAGTTGGCGGGGTCGACTACATCACAAAACCGGTAAACCCGGCCGAGCTGCTGGCGCGGCTCAAGGTTCACATCGCCAATGCGCGCAGCAGCAAGAGCGCTCATCTTGCTCTCGACGTCTCGGGGCGCTTCCTGCTTTCCATCGATCTTGCCGGCAGGGTCTGCTGGGCGACGCCCCAGGCCAGAATGCTTCTCGGCCTCGACAGTTTTGACGCTGCGGAGAAAGCCGAAGCCCAGCTAATGACAAATGCGCTTCCAACAGCAGTCGTCGACTGGCTGCGTCAAATAACCGGAATGTCCGGGCAGCCCTCCCCCTCCGCACGAGAAGATCTGTTTCTCTCGCAGGAGGCCGGTGAAATGCGCTTTGCCTACGTCGGAGCCATCAATTCCGGCGAGCACCTGTTGCGCGTCACGGAAGGAGGCAGCAAAGACGGCAACAAAGCCCTTCGGACGGAGTTCAATTTAACCGAACGGGAAGCTGAGGTTCTGACGTGGATCACAAACGGCAAATCCAACAAGGAAATCGCCGCGATTCTGGACATGAGCCCACGAACAGTCAACAAGCACCTTGATCGCATTTTCGGAAAGCTGGGTGTCGAAAACCGAACCGCCGCAGCCGTCCTGTCGCTCAAGAAACTGCAGGATTAGACTTCCATGTCGTATTTGTCATATGCGTTAGCAATAAAGTAGTTTGCGCACCCCGATTTAAACTGGGTAAAGAGAATTCTTTGAACGAACGCCCATCCACGGGACAATTCGCTTCGTGAATTAAACTAAGCTGTCCAGATGCTAGCCGATCTGAGTTTGCTCAGCTGCAAATTCAATAGACACCCAATTTACTTAATTAATATTGAAAGAAAGGAAAAAAGAGGAATACAGATCGTATTCAAGCTAATAATACTGAGAGTTTTTCAGAATAAAATATCGACCAAATTTAGAACATCAATAATCAAATCTATCATAGTCCTCAATGTAAATTGACCTGATTGTTCTTTCCAGTCTCTCATCTAGAAAATCATTTAGTTTGAACGGCGGCGGCGGGGATTCGTTGTATCGAACGCTTAGGTCCACATCCGCGTCGATCCCCGCCTTTTGTAGAACCGTCTTCATGTCAATTTGAAAGTTCTCGACCTTCCCGATGAAGTCAATCCCAACATACTTTTCGAATTCGTCAACCAGCAACGATTGAGGAGCCCAGTGAGGATCCCAGCGAAAAGGCCGGTCAACTTTGAGGGTATCGCGCACCAGCAACAAAAACGCATTGAAGTTCTCACGATAGAAGCTGATGTCATTGTTGGCGTCGACCCTGTATCCATAGTTCTGAACGAGAAAATCCCTGTATCTAGGAAAAGAGTAGACACCATCAAAGTGAATCTTCTCGACAAAACACGAATATACTCGGGACATCGGGTTTCGAGAAAAGGTGAAAGTAATCTCAGATTTCTTTAAACGCTCAATATAGAGCTCTCGGTCACTAGATTTTGACCACAGAAGCGCATCTCCGTCCTCATGAATAGCCAAGGGATCAGTGTAAGAAGCGCCGGAATCTAGTGTATAAAGTATATTCTTAACGGTTGTACAAGCACTCTTAGGAATAGAGAAGTAGTTAAGAGGTAAATTTCTGCAAGTTATACCGGGAATGGTCCTCAGTTGCGGCTTTTTCGAAAATATTTTTTTAGCGTCGATCATATTCTTGACCTTAGAACCATTCACCATGCGTCATTAATCCGAGACTCACGAGCTGCTGAGGCGATTGATACTCAACACTGATACCTAAATCGAAAAAGGTAAGACCTTTGTTTTCGTCGTATTTTTCATATTCACGCCCAGCTTGATAGTGCTGCTTCCGAGACTTTTCCTCCAGTATTTTCTCCCTTAGCGCCGCCACAAACTTAAAATGCAACAAGCAACCGGTGAGCGAGATGCTACCTTTAGCATTGGGCCGATTTAATAAAAGCGGCTCCATATTGTGTGTCGAACTGACATAACGAAAGTGCCGCTGCCACCACACAAGCGGTACCTTGTTCAAGGCGGGTGAGATTTCAGGCTTTTCACGGTTGTGAATCCGCATCCGTGGGCCACCTTGAACAAACACACCTTGCAAGTGATTTTTTCTCTGAACGTAACCATCTCTGTCGAAGTAACGACAAACCTCGAATGGGTTCATACCGTCTTCAAGGTTTGCGCCCTCAAGCGCCCCCTCGCTGTACATATCCAGCATGAGAACCGACAGGCTTTGCTTACGGCTGTCCTTCAAATGCTCTCCCAACGCGGCAAGCGACCGCGTCTCGCAATGAGGGTAAACCAGAAACTCATCAGGATCGACAGTAAGACACAAGTGGCCTGTGCCATAACGGCTGAGGAGGTAGTTGCACCACTCCACACCGAAATTCGAGTTCTTATAGCTAGCTTCCGTCTTCCAAACCGAGACATCAGCGTGCTGGTGTGCCCATTCCTGAAACCCATCGCTCGAACCGTTGTCAACGAAGAGAAAATGGTCGACACCAAGCGAGCGATAGTATTCGTAAAAATAGCTCACTCGGTGCCGCTCGTTGCGCAAACAGCAGACTAGGAGGACATCGGAGTCCCGGATTGCCTTCGTGCGATTGTAAACAGACTGAAGCTGCCCTCTTGCCGTGAGCCCGTTCTTGTAGCGCTCCGCCGCCGACCCGATGTCTTTAAGAATCTGCATTTAGCGTCTCTTGCACCTCCCGGCTTGTCGATTGAGCAAGTCGCCACAAGGGCTCAAAGTGCCTCTGCCAGTAGGGCTCCAGAAAGTTGGTAATTTCGCTCGGAGATCTGTCGACAAGGTCCTGATCTAGAGCCGTCAAGGCACATCCCAGAGCACGCGCGGGTGAACCATGGCGAAACTCAAGCAGAGAAGCCTTCGTGTCACTGGTCGAGTAATCACATAAAGGAGCTATCAACCTTGCGTCCCGCATTGGCTTTTCCTGGAAGAGCAACGTATTCATCGAAGCTATAAGCTTGCCGGGAAAAGCATCCTCAATCAGCATTTGCAGGATCTTTTGGCGTTCTTGCTGGGCCGGCGTTTCTCCAAGTGCGGCCAATGCGTAGCAAGCCGCTTTTTCTTGATCAAGCAAACTCAAAAGCCAGAACAATGAGGAAGACGCCACTGAGTTGGACGCTGGCCGCACCGGAAGAAGAATGGCATTCGCCAGTTTGCTTAGCTGGGGGAGCAGTTCCGGAGCATCGGTCGGAGCGAGTTCGAAGACCGGAAAAGACGACGTCCGCGCAAACACACGCGTAAGATAAAGCGCCGGATCCAGGTCGCGGATTGCCGCATCATCACGACGAAGAGCACCCATCGTTTCGATGCCCTCACCGAAATCCACTTCACCTGGCTGCAAGAGCCTGCCCAGCACGGTTATCCCCGGGTGTTTGCGGAGTAAATCGCCTGCCAGACGCGTAAGCACGGGCGGCCCGAAGAGCACAGCAAAGCTCCCGGGATAATTCGCCAGATTTCCTGGCCATGGCTTCTGCCCCAGACTTGGGTGAAACAGCTGACCGGACTTGACGCGCGCCTGCGAGGACGCAACGAGGTTCTTGTAGGAAAGATGATCGGGCGCCGGCGCCGCGACAGCAGGCAATGCGCCGGCGGGCCCAGCGGCGATCGATTTCAGCCGATCTCTCAAGCCCCGCGCCTGATGGCTTATTTTTCGGGCAAAGAAATAGGGCAGACCGGTCAGAAATGGCTGGTGACCCTCGTGAAAGACCAGCGGCTTTCCGAATGTATTGAAGCGGTAGAAGGTCAAAGGCCGGCTCGTCACCGATTTTCGGGCAAATTTCCAGACCAGCGTTTGAAAGAAGCACTCGTCGGGAATCCAGACCGTTCTGAAAAACCTGTAACCGCGCGGATTGTCGTCAATCCAGTTCACAATTTTCTCGCAGGTCTCCCAGGTCAGGCACCACCACTGCGACCCGAACCGAGGTTGCAACCCGGCCGGAAACCGGCGCCTCACCCTCAGTTTTTTCTGCAACTCGGTCAGCTGATGAAACAGAAAGGGATGCCGCTTGAAGCCGAAGGGAAACCAGAACCAATGTCGCTCGTCGCGCAGCCCACCTGTCATCCACTCCTTGCTCTCGCTCTCGATGAATTCGGTCGTTGGATGCTCGGAAAGGAATTGGCGCAGCTCGGCGAGAGGCCGAACAGGCATGCACGAACCACTGAGAAGGTAGACATGGCCAGGGGCGGTTTTTTTATCTCGAATCAGCCTGAGTGCACGCACAGTCGCTTCGACCAGCCCGAACTCCCCCCAGCCGCAAGCGACCCGCTTTTCGACAAATGAAATCCTGCTGCAGGCTTGATACAAATCCCGCAATTTTTGATATTCAGCGTCGGAAGACTTGGCATCATAATGAACGACCACATGACAATCCGGATCGCTTTCTATAAGAGCAGTGATGAGCTCCGCGACATCTTCCGATCGCTCGTGGGCGAGCAGAATAAATGTGGTGAACGTCATTTTTTGTCGCTTTTTGGATTCAAACTCGATCGACCTGCCGACTGCCACAGATGGTCACCATAGTCAATTGCTCGACATTCATGTGGTGCTTCCGATACATCGCGAATATCTTCGCGTGAAACTCCTTCGTCCTTATTGGTAGAATCTTTGATGACCGAGCTGCCCACCTACTACACCAACATCAATCAGACACTTCTTGAGTCCATTCCAACTCAGGCTCCAAGAGTCCTGGAAATCGGATGCGGTGCTGGTCCCTTGGGCGGGTACTATCGCAGCAAGGTCAATCCAGACTGCGAATACTGGGGTGTCGAATACGTCCCGGAAGCCGCCGAACAGGCGAAAAAGGTCCTCAGCAGAGTTATTACCGGGTCGATCGAGGACGAGGCAATCTACAGGCAGCTGCCAGAAGATTACTTCGATGTCCTGATCTTCGGCGATGTTCTCGAGCACCTGAGAGAACCTTGGGATGTTCTAAAGAGGCTGGCAAAACACATGAGACCTGGCGGCCAGTGTATTGCCTGCATCCCCAATTCACAGCACTGGTCGTTTTTCGTCAATTATCTCGACGGCAAATGGGAGTATCAAGACAGCGGCCTGATGGATCGCACCCATCTGCGTTTCTTTACCCGCAAGTCCATGGTGTCACTGTTCGATGAAAACGGCTGGAAGGTCGTTGGCCAACAGCCGCGCATTTTTCCAAACAAATCGGCCGCGCCGGTCGTGAGTGAGATTTTCCGGGCGCGCGACCATCTTGGCTTGAAGGAACCGGTCGATGAAAGAGAATTTCACGCGCTTCAATGGGTGTTCACGGCGAATGTGACAAAGAGCGCGCAAGAGGCGAAAGTTCTGCCTCAGACCGAGATCAAGCTCAACATCTGCGCCTTTACCGAACACTTCATGGACGTTCGCGTACGCCTGCCAGCGCGGGACCTCGCCAAAATCGAGGGCGTGGAGGTCATTTCCAGCGTCAAACAAATCAATATCGGTGAATTGAGAACGTTCCCGGGGCCTAAAGTTGTTGTCGTTCAAAGGCCGCGGATCACTGACATAAAAATGTGGTTTGGCCTCCTCGATCAAATGAAGAAGAACGATTGTGTTCTGGTTTACGAACTAGACGATCACCCCGACTTGCTGCGTCCACTGGAAGGCGTTGACCGCAAGCTTCTGGCCCAGTCGGCGCCGGCGACACAGACGTCAACCGAAAAGCTTGCATCCTTCTTTCGAACAGTGAATCCAGAGACAATGTGGTTTGGGAACTGTTGTCACGATCTCCCTATCTTCCGCACGGCGTTCTTTGAAGGGAAGCCTATCGTATTTTATGGCGCCTTGAACCGGGAGGCCTATTCGCCGGAAATTGCGAGAAGGATCAACCCCGTACTCGAGAAGCATGACGCAGGCTGTCTGGTTGTCGCGGACAAGGCCTTTTTCGAAGTCTTGTCTATTTCCAACAAATCCTTCCACCAAGCCCTTGACTATAAAAACTATCTGAAGGCGATGCGGAGTTGCCAGATTATGCTCAATCCCCTGGAGGGGCAGCCGGGTGAAGAATACAAGAGCGACGTAAAGTTCGTGGAAGCGTCCTCACAAGGACTGGCGACCATCGCCTCGCCGCTCGTCTATGGCGAAACAATCACAGATGGTGAAAACGGCATAATCGCACAACATCTAGATGAATGGCCCGAACGACTGGATCAACTGCTGTCTTCAGCACAGGAGCGTCGACGCATTGCCAACAATGCCTGGAATTACATTCGTTCAGAGCGTTTGTTTGCGGAGCAAGCCCCATCGCGAATCCAATGGTACCTGGAACTTTGGCATCGCCGCCGCGAGCTGTGGGCGGAAGCCGAGAAACGCGCTAAGGACCTACAAGACTGAGTCATTTAAGGCTTGAAATTGAGCAAGTTATGCAGGGACGGCGCACGCAACACCAAAATGATCGACGGTGCGATTAACTAGAATTTTGAAATCTTTCAAACGCGTATTGAACAATAAGTTTGATTGGCGTAGATTGATGCTCTGTTGGCTATGCCGTATTAGAGATGAAAGCGTGGAGGGTTTGCTGGGCCCTCCGCGCTTTTTTCTTTTGGTTCCAGGCTGACATGTGGGCACCTGTTGCCTTGGCGCTACAGATCTCAAAGAAACAACCCGGCACCCCAAGGCGCACACCAGTTTCCTCATCTCCCTGGCGAATTTCTCCTCTCCGTCGGTTGACTTTTATCTCTAATCTTGCAATCTCCGGATCATGACCGCCACGCATGCGGACATACCAGCTATGTTGTTTGGCGGAGTTCAATTTATTTTGGCCCGCAGATGCAAAAAGGAATAACCTAATATGGCAATCACGCTCACAGAATTTGCTGACGATTTTGACGCAAGCGTCGTTGACGACCCTGATACCATTTATGCTCTGGCGGGTAACGATACCATTGACCTAACGTCCTCGGACGAAATGACCGTTTGGGCTTCCGATGGTGATGACTCGGTTGATGCGTCTGGCAACGGTAAAGACATGGTCATCGGCGGCGGCGAAGGCGCCGACACTGTCGAGCTAGGCTCTGGCGACAACACTGTTTACGGGGCAGCTGGCGAAGATTCAATCGTTCTTGCAGCCGGCTCCAATGGCGACAATACCATTTACACTGGCTCCGATGATGACGATGTCGAAATCACATCTTCAAACGGCGATAACACAATCGGCCTTGCAGACGGCGATGACTCGATCGTAGTTGTTACTGGTGCAACCGGAGACATGACCGTCTACGCAGCAGCCGGTAACGACACCGTTACGTTTGGCGTTTCCTCAGGCGACAACCTGCTCTACGGTGGTGCTGGTGACGACACCATTACTGCTGGTTCTGGAGATGACACCGTCTATGGCGGCGCTGATGATGACACCGTTATTGCAAGTGCAAACGGCGACAACGTTATCTACGGCGGAGAAGGTGATGACACCGTCCTCGGCGGAAGTGGCGATGAAGTAATCGGCGGCGGTGACGGTAGCGATACCCTTAATGCAACAACCGGTGATGACACAATCTACGGCGGCGCTGGTGACGACACCATCACATCGACAGGTGGAAGTAACGTTGTCTATGGCGGCTCTGATGATGACAGCATCAGCCTCACGGGCAGCGTTGGAGCTCAATCCATTGATGCTGGAGACGGCGATAATGACGTGTCCTTGACCATGGCCGATGGCACTGGTGAGGCAGTTGCAGTTTCCGTCAGCGCCGGATCCGACGACGATACCCTCACCTTGAACTTTGGTGCATTTGCCAATGATACAGTCACAGCAACCTTTGAAACCGGTGCGGGTGAAGACGAAATCACATACGACTCGGCAGCCGGTTCTGCCCTTGTGACATCTTCAATTGATACTGGCGCGGATGATGACGTTGTCACGCTTGACGTCGTAACCGGTGACACTTCCAAGATCACCGTCGATGCAGGCGAAGGCGATGACACTATCGACCTGTCAACCACCACAAACCTTGGTGGCAATGTGACGATGACAGGCGGCACAGGCGAAGATGTTTTCGTCTTCGACGACGCTCTTGCCTACGCAAACAACTTCTCAATCACTGATTTTGATGTCGCTAACGACGTAATCGATGCAGGCGGCGCTTTGAGCACCAGTGATGCATCACAGGTTGGGTCGGACGTTCATGTATCAGTTGGCACTGGTCCAGTTTCCATCATTCTGGAAGGCCTTACATTGGCCGACCTGACTGATGACAACTTCGCGTAAGTCAGTCTGAATCTTATCACTATGAAAGAGCGCGCTTCGGTGCGCTCTTTCTTTTTGTGCGGCAGAGGTCTAGAAGAAGTTCTGCCATATGCTTTCGATTTGAGGGTCCATGACCGAAATTCAACGCATCGTTCTGGTCACCATCTTTACAGCCGTGCTGATAACAATCGTCACCAGCATCCTGGTCATGACCCAGGCAGTCTACATGATCCAGATCATGATGAACGTCCTGCCCTCCCGCAATCTGGACACGCTCATCGCCCTGTCGATCGTGGTCGCGCTCGCCTATGTCGCCAATGTTGTGCTTGATTATCTGCGCTCTCGCATCGTCGATGCGGCTGTCCTGCGAATTGAAGCAAGGGTCAATCACCGCGTCGTCTCCGACTATCTGACCGGAAGTGATGCCGAGGCCATGAACATCGCGACGCTGAAGGATATCACCTTCTTTCGGCAGGTCGCCCTGTCACGCGTCGCCAACAGCGTCTTTGAAGTTGTGCTGGTCCCCTTCATTCTCGCCGTGCTCTTCATGGTGAGCGTTACCCTTGGCCTCGTGTTCCTGACCGGCCTGGCCGTGTATGTGGCCATCGTGATCGTGCAGGAAGTCGCCACCCGCTCAGCAAGGCCAGTGCTTGGGGAAATCGGAGGCCAGGCCAACCAGTATCTGAACCGGGAAATTTCCCGCTCCCATTCCGCGCCCGGCACTCAGCTCCATGGGGCATTCGCGCGCCGCTATCTTGACGCCAGCCGTCGCCTGATGGACGCGCTTGTGCCTTCACGCCGAGTTGAAGGTATCTTCGGCGCCTTCAAGATGTTCTCACGCCTTGTTCTTCAATCACTCATCCTTGGCTTTGGCGCCTATCTGGCCATCAATGAGCGGATCGACATCGGCATCGTTATTGGCCTGTCGATTCTTAGCGCGCGTGCCCTGTCTCCAATTGACGGCTTGGTCGGTGGATGGAGCAGTTTGCTTGAGGCCAAGGCCGCTGTCTCCCGGCTCGGCGAGAGCCTGAAAAAGCGCAATTCCGCCAAGCCCAAGCTGTCCCTGCCCCGGCCCTCAGGAAAGCTGACTGTGGAAGGCATTTGCTATGAGCCGGAAACCGCCGCACAGCCAATCCTCAATCAGATCAGCTTCACCGTTGAACCAGGCGAAACCCTTGCCATCATCGGTGCGACCACTGCCGGAAAATCCACGCTTCTGAAAATCCTCAGCGGCGAGCTTGCGCCCACCGACGGCACCATCCGCCTCGACGGCAATGAAATGCGCAACTGGAGCCGCGCCGAACTCGAGCTTTACACCGGCTACATGCCCCAGGAAGCTACACTGGTGGACGGCAGTGTGGCTGAAACCATCGCCCGCTTCGATCCCAACATGGATCCGAAAGTCGTTGTTCAGGCCGCGGCCTCCGCCGCCATGCATGAAATCATTCTTGGGTATCCTGAAGGCTACAACACAAGGATTGGCCCGCAAGGTCTCCCGCTTGCCGCCGGCCATCGCCAACTGATCGCGCTTGCACGCGCGCTTTATCGCCGTCCGGCAGTGCTTTTCCTCGATGAGCCCAACGCTAATCTCGATGGCGAGGGCGATCGCCGTCTTTCTGCCGTTCTTGCAGAGCAGAAAAAGCGCGGAACGACCGTCGTCCTGGTCACCCAGCGTCCAAGCATTCTGGAGCTTGCCGACCGTGTTCTCGTGCTGAACAAGGGCGAGATCCAGACCATTGGCGCCCCAGGAGAAGTCGTCAACCTGAAAAACCGACGGATCCAGTCCGCATAAGGCGACCAACAGATGTCCAGTCCCGCAGTTACTCCACCTGCCAAGGTCGAGAAACCTAAAGATGCTCAGGCTCAACCGGCAATCGCCGCGCCAATTGGCGAAACATATCACGATTGGTATGACAAGGTTCTCCCCTCCGCCCGGCGCGCTTACCGGCAGTTGGCCTTATTTTGCGTCTTTTTCCTCGGCGGCTTCGGCGCCTGGGCATTCATGGCGCCGATTGGCGGCGCGACTCTCGTGGACGGCCAGATCATCGCCGACGGCTATAACCTGAAGGTCAACCATCGACATGGCGGCGCTCTAAAAACCATCCTCGTCCGGGAAGGCGACCATGTCGAAGTCGGTCAAATCCTCGCTGAAATCGACGCGAGCGAATCAGAGGCCAATCTGGAAATTCATAAGCTGCGCAAATCGACTGCGGAGATCCGCCTTGCTCGCTATCGCGCCGAAAAAGCTGATCAAGCGGAACTGACCCTGCCGGCCGCTCTGCAGGAAGCCGTAGAACAGAGTGCTGTTCTTCAATCCGTTTTCGACAGCCAGAAAAACGAACTCGCCGCACGCGTGGCGGAAACACGCTCCGCGAAGCAAATCTACGATTCACGCATTGAGACAGCTCAGAACTCCTTGGAAGATCTGAGTAAAGTGCGCGAAGCGCGACTGAAGCGTATAGAGGATCTGAAAACCGAGATCGAGATATCAGATGGACTTCTGGACAAAGGCTACACGACCAGAAACAGGAACTACGATCTGAAGCGGCAGCTTTCCGTCGACGAAGAACAGCTGGAAACTCTGATGATCCAGATCGATGAACGACGGAGCCAACTTGCGCAAACGAAAGAAGACAAGCTCCGCTGGGTCGCGCAGAGAACAGCTGGCATTGCCAGCGAAATTGTCGCACTGAACGGCTCCCGCGCAGAGGCATATGAGAGAATCCTCTATTTGAGCGATGTCGTGGACAAGGCAACGGTACGGGCACCAGAAAGTGGTCACATCATTCGTGCGCATGTCAACACGATTGGTTCAAGCGTCGCGCCCGGCGATCCGATCTTTGAGATCCTGCCGGAGTCCACATCACCGGTCATCGAGGCGAAGGTCGGCAGCCGGGACATCGAGGCAATCAAAGTCGGACAGAAGCTGGACATCAAAGTTCCCTCCCAGGACCGAAACCGGTCGCTGATGCTCTTGAAGGGCGAAGTCACCTATATTTCCTATGATGCCATTCCCGTGGGAACGCCGCCAACACCGCTTTATGTGGTTCGAGGCAAACTAGACCCCGAAAGCTTGGAAGACTATGGCGCTATCAAAACAGGCACCAACGTTATGGTCTTTTTCCTGACCGAGCCCAAGAACTTCATACACTACATTGTCGACCCCTACCTCGGCATCCAGGACAAAGCATTTACTCACTGATGATCAAAATTCTCTTTCTGCATACAAATTTCCCTGGTCAATACCGTAGGATTACGCCTTTCCTAAAGGCCTCCGGTGGCTTCGACATGCGCGCAGCCACCTTGAAGACGAACAAGCAGCAGATTGATCTGCCGCACGTGCGTTTCGAAAAGCATCGCGAAGCCCGGGAGAACATTCACCCGGCGCTGAAGCGGATGGAAAGCGCTGTTCTGACAGGCCAGGCAGCTTACAGCTCACTGCTAACGTTTCGCAAACAAGGTTGGATTCCAGATATTGTCTGTGCGCATTCCGCCTTCGGCGCCGGTTTTTTCGCAAAGGACGTTTTTCCCTCGGCAAAGTACCTTTCCTACAACGAGTGGTACTTTAACCAAGAGCTCACCCATGAAGGTCGCCCGGTTTCTGAGGATGAGCACGATGCCTTCATACGAACACGGATATCAAACTCGGCACTGTTGATTGATCTGGCCGCCATGGATGCTGGCATTACGCCAACCCAATGGCAAAAACTGCAATTTCCAGACGTATTCCTGCCGAAGATCAATGTGCTTCACGACGGTGTAGACACTGAATTTTATCAGCCAGCGAATAAAACAACGGTGAACCTGCCAGGCGGCGGCGTTTTAACGAATGACGACGATGTCATAACGTATGTTGCAAGGGGAATGGAGCCCTATCGTGGTTTCCCGCAGTTCATGCAGGCCGTTGCGAAGGTTCAGAAGAAAAACCCGAACGCACATGCGATAGTCGTCGGAAACGACCGCATCGCCTACGGCAGTAAGCGTAAGGATGGTAAGACCTATAAGGAGTTCGCGCTCAAGAACTATGATCTGGATCTGGACCGCACCCATTTTACCGGGCTTGTCAATTATGACGTGCTACGCGCGATCTTCCGGATATCGAGCGTGCACGTGTACTTGACCGTTCCTTTTGTACTCTCATGGTCCATGATCGAGGCAATGTCGACCGGTTGCATTATCCTCGGCTCCAACACGCCACCTGTGCAGGAAGTTGTCCAGGACGAACACAATGGTTTGCTGGTCGATCTTTTTGACGCCGACATGATCGCTGAACGTATTCTCGATACGCTGAAGAACAATACTAAACTCTCGAATATCCGCAAAAATGCACGCGAAACAGTGCTGCAGCGCTACGATGCAAAGAACCTGCTTCCATGTCATAGGCAGATGCTTGTCGACCTGGCATGACCAACCTGAAACGCCATCGTATCAAGGGAGGCCGCTTGCGGCGGACCGAGAAAAGAACAAACGCTTCACCAGACCCAGAATGTCACACACCGAGGAACCATAACGCTTTCGGATTGGCATACGCCGCCTCAAGCCTTTAAGATGTACCAAACATCGGTAGCCCATATGTACTCAGAGTCCTTCCCAAATGCGCTAAAGCGGCAGTTCGCTATCACTTTCGCGCTGATTGTCCGCGAGATGACAACGCGATATGGCAACAAGTTTGGGGGCTACATGTGGGCGGTTCTGGATCCAGTGCTCACGATCGCGATTCTCACGACCGTTTTTTCTGCGATTGCGCGCGTCCCTCCCCTTGGCAGAAGTTTCACGCTATTTTTCGCAACAGGTTACGCTGCGTTCTACATCTACAGATCCACATCCGACCAGGTCAGCTCCGCGGTCGAGGCGAACCGTGCACTTCTCAACTACCCCGTCGTACGGCCATATGACACGATAATTGCTAGGGTCCTGCTCCAAGCAGCCACTTTGTTTATCGTCAATGTCATACTCTTTGGTGCACTCTATTTTATGGTTCCTTTTGAGAAAATAGATCTGTTACCGATATTTCAAGGCAGCTTGATTGCGATAACTCTGGGCGCAGGCGTCGGCGTCTCTAATATTGTCTGGTTTCATCTCAGCAGCCTTTATCAGCAGATCTGGCAGATTGTGAATCGGCCAGCCTTCATAGTTTCAGGTGTCTTCTTCTTGCCGGAATCAATTCCCCATCCGTTCCAAGACCTCCTCTTGTGGAATCCACTGGTTCACATCGTCGCGCTTTTCCGGTCCGGGTTCTATCCCACTTATCGCGCGTCGATCGTCGACATGCACTATATCATTGGCTTGGCAGTCTTTTCCGTCGTCTTTGGTTTCACGCTCGTTTGGATTTTCGACGCAAAACTAAGGGAGCCGAAATGATACGATTGGATCATGTGACAAAAACATTCAGGCATAAGAACGAGATACGCTATATAGCAAACGACGTTTCCTTTACGATCCCTCGTGGCGACAGCATTGGCCTGCTCGGACGCAACGGCGCTGGCAAGTCAACGATGTTAAGACTAATTGCCGGCACGATTAAGCCGACAGCCGGAAAAATCATCCGGCTTGCGAACGTTTCTTTCCCTCTAGGCTTTCAAGGTAGTTTCAATGGTACTTTGACGGGAGAGCAAAACGTGCGATTTGTTGCCCGTATCTATCGTCAGGATACCGACTATCTTGTCGACTATGTTCAAGATTTTGCTGAATTGGGAAACGCCTACTATATGCCAGTAAAATCCTATTCCTCAGGCATGAAAGCAAGACTTGCTTTTGGAGTAAGTATGGGCATCGACTTTGATTACTATCTCGTCGATGAGATCACAGCAGTCGGAGATACTAATTTCAAGAAAAAATGCAAACGCGTTTTCGAGCATAAACTTCAACATTCTGACATTATTATGGTTTCTCATTCAAATTCCTCGTTAAAGGAATATTGCACGACCGGAATTGTCTTGGAGGACGGCCAGTTGACTTATTTTCCTAACATCGAGGACGCAATAAACTTGCACAACGAAAACATGGCGCGTCGCTAAAAACTGAATGATGATCCAAGGCAAATAACGATGAGCTCAGTTCAGCAAAAAACCCAGAATGGCGGCAGTTCTGATACAGATGTTGTTGCGGTTCCCCAAAAGGGCGCTCGGAACTCGACACTTTCCCCTATAAAAGACAACTCTCTTGTCGACAGACTAAAGAAGTCTGGTCTCGATCCGCATAAACTTCTGGACTTGACGCTCCCGGGAACTTCGAAAGGTGCAACTGCCAAGGCACGGCACCGAGTTCTTTCATTCGGCTTCCTGCTGTTCGTTGCCATACCTTCTGTAGTTTTCTCAATATATATGTTTTTTTGGGCAAGCGATCAGTATCACAGCACGGCGGCCTTCGCCGTACGCAGCTCAAACAGCACCGCGGCAACTGAAATACTGGGCATGGTTCTTGGCGGTGCAAATGAGTCAACGACCACAGATAGCTATATTATTAACGACTACCTTCAAAGCCAGTCGATTATTGAAGACCTTAAGCAAACAATTGACCTGGAGGGAGTTTTTAGCCGCCAGGAAACTGATTGGCTATTCCGCATGGGCCAGGATCTGCCCGTCGAGGACCAGCTCGCTTACTGGAATAACATGGTTGACGTAAGTTATGATGGAACATCGGGCGTAATCTATCTCGAGGTTAGAACCTTTCATCCAAGTGATTCCGTTGCTATTGCGGATGCAATCCTAAAACGCAGCGAATTGCTCGTTAACAAGCTGTCTGATGCAAATCGGAGACAGACTGTTCGATACGCCCAGGAGACCGTTGCGCGCGCAGAAGCACGGCTAAAAGCTATACGCAAACAGATGCTCGCATATCGTGACGAAACCCAAGAGGTCAGTCCCGAGGACAACGCCAAAATAGCAATGGCAATGATCGCGGAGCTCGATCAACAGGTCGTAGCCAAACAGGCCGAATTGAAGACTCTTGGAACATATCTCAATGCGGAATCGCCGCGCATCCGCTTGCTCAGCCAAGAGATTGAGGCGCTTCAAGCCCAAATAACAAACGAACGTACGCGTCTGGGAGTCGGCACTGCGAATGTCGACCTCAAGGGCAACAGCGACCGGCTCGCGCTTCGTATCTCTAACTACTCAGATCTGAAGCTTGAAGAAGAGTTCGCAAATCAGTTCTACACAACAGCACTCGCCGGTTTAGAACAGGCAAGGCAAGATGCGGATCGTAACAGCATATATCTGGCAACTTTCATCACACCTACCCTCTCTGAGGATGCGCAATATCCGCACCGCGCCTTATATTCTTTGGCTTTTTTCCTACTGCTACTGGGCTTTTGGACCGTTTCTATCCTAATGTACTATAATATTCGAGATAGAACCTAAGATTAGGCAGGGTCCCTTTGGGCAGCGCTATCAGGCTGCATGTGAATCGGCTGCCCCATTTTGTTTTGACGATCCAGGCATGATTGGCAGCTTCACAATGAAAGTGCTTCCCTTGCCGTTTTCTGATCGCACACTGAGCTTTCCGCGATGTTTGATTTCCACGATTGACTTGCAAATCGCCAAGCCCTGACCTGTTCCTTTGCCAGGTGGTTTGGTGGTGTAGAACATGTCAAAGATGCGGTGCACAGCGCTCTCGGGAATGCCTGGACCGTTGTCGGTCACCGAAATCGTGCAGAATTCCGCGTCCTTTTCGATGGAGACAACAATTTCGCCCTTGCCGCCAGCATAGTCCTGCTTCTGGGAATGTTCTGCTATCGCATCGGCAGCATTGACGATCAGATTGATGACGACTTGCGATACATCTCCTGGATAGCAGGAGATGATTGTTTCAGTTTCCGCTGGCTCGAAGACGAGGTCCGCGCCATGTCGCCATTGCGATCGCGAGACGGTCACCGCATTCTCGACGAGATTGTTAAGGTCTGTCTCTGTTGTTTCGGTGTCATCAGGGTGCGCAAATTCCTTGATGGAACGAACAATCTTGCCGATGGAGTCAACGCCTTGTGCTGCCTCGGAAAGTGCTGCAGGGATTTCTTCTTTGAGGAAAGACCAGTCTATTTCTTCAAGTTGTTCAGATTGGGCAGATGCGAGGGCGTCATCCAGGTTCGAGACAAAACCATTAAGGTCATCAAAAGCCTCCCGAAGGAACTTCAGATTGTCGCCGATGAACTGCGTCGGCGTATTGATTTCATGGGCCACCCCGCTTGCAAGTGTGCCTAAGGACTCCAGCTTATGGGTTTCCATAAGCTCTAGCTCCAGGCGGCGATTTTTTTCATTCGCATCGAACAACTCAGTCACATCCGTGTCGACCATGACAAATCCACCAGCTGCAATTGGTCGCTGGGTATGAAGCAGGATGCGCTCACCCATCCATTTACTTTGCCAGGTCTGAATCTGGTTCGCATTCAGTCGCTTCAAGCGGTCGTAAACTGTCTGAGTTTGTTCCTCTGATTTCGTTTCAGATCGCCACGTATAGGCCGACAGCAGTATGTCCTTGAACAGAGCTCCCTGAGCGCAGTCTTCCTTGTTCAGCTTGTAAAGATCACGGGCCGCTCGGTTGACGAAGCGCAGTTCGCCATTTTCTCCTACGATGAATATCGCTTGAGACACACTGTTGATGGCGTTGTGCAGAAGTGTTTCCGCAAATTTACGTCCTGCTTCGGCTTCGTTCTTCTCGGTCTTGACGACCTTGGCATACTCCTCGAGCGCAGAGGACATTTGATTGAAGGACCGAGCAGTGCTGGCAAGCTCGTCGTTTCCAACGACCGGCATGTGGAAGCCGAATTCCCCCTTGGCGACACGAGCGGCGCCGTCTCTCAGGTGATGAAGTTGTCTCGTCAGGATCGTGCCGAGAATATAGCCGAAGATTGCAACCAACAGCACTTCCACGCCGGCAATCATCCACATCCTGCGAGACCCGGCCGCCACGACATCGTTTAAGAGGGAGGCGGACAACCCGATCTGGACCGTACCAAACTGCGCACCGGCAACACTGATCGGTGCGGCGACATTGAAATTGCCATCGCTTAGATCCTGATCGTCCGTAACGTTGTTCACCGACGACAACTGCGAAGGAATGGTGCCACCTTCTGCAAGAACCAAGTCGTTCGAGTTTCTGATTTGAACATATAGCAAGCCCTTATTGGACAGGGCCTGCTCAACGAGTGTGTCCAGGGTCGCAAGATCCAGTGCAACAACCGCATCACTTGTCATGGTCGCAAGCAATTTGGCCGACGTTTCGGCGCGTGTCCGCAACTCGCGTTCGTTTGAGGACCTCAGATCATGCAAACTGGTCATCACCAGAATCGCGAGAAGTATAATTTCGATCAGCGCAATGCCGAGGATGGTCTTCAATTTGAATGACATGTCTCTTCTCCCGCGGATGCAATTTCGGTCTGGTTCGCGGTGAGCTGCAGTGCTCTGACATCGTCCCAGGTCTCATTGGAGGCCGCGACAAAGCCTGTCATCCCCAGAGGTTTGAGCAAGGATGCATCCTCTAGCTGCATCATCGCCGCGATGACCTTGCCTCTGACCTCCTGGGGCAGAGAAGGCGACGTGGTGAAGGCATGCGGAGTGTAAGCGTCCGTCTGGTAGATGATCTTCAGCTGAGACTTCAAATCGTCGGGGAGATTGTTGAAAGTCCTCATGACGCCGCCACCGGCCGGGAAAAGACCCAATGCCACTGCACGATATACCGAGTCGTGGGACTTCACGTAGATCGGTTCGAACTCGATGTTCTGCGCCGTTAGCTCCGCACGTGGGATCACACTGGCGCCAAAGGCTGCGGGTGAGGGAAAGGCGATGGCTTGTTGATTGAGCTGTCCGAGACCGCCCGGCTGAGAGTCTACTCGCGCGACAAGTATTCCCTTTAGCTTTTTGTCAGCCTGATGGGCAAAGGCCTCATAGCCAGCGGTCTCGTGTACAACCGTATAATGATACGGATTCATATATGCGAAATCGTACGCTTTGCTCGCGAGGCATGTTTCAAACGTTGGAATGTCCTTGGCGGTCGTGAACTTTAGCTTGTATCCGGTTTCTTTCTCGATCTCGGCCAGGATCGGCACCCAGACTTGGGCAAGCCTGCTTGCCGATTGCTGCGGCACAATTCCAAAAGAGTAAACTTTTTCAGCCATTGCCGATTGGCATAATGCACATAAAAAGAGGGCGCTGCTCAGGAGGAAGAGTCTTCCTTGAGCCTGCTGCTGGTTAACTGCGATGGCGACATTGTTGGCATATTGTCTGGTCATGAGCTGTTCCTTCCGTTTCGTGCACAATGCGGAGTTTCAGCGTCGGGAACGATCCCCATTTAGGGATCAATTCGCCACATCGTCCCTCGTATGGTTTTTAAGATACGGCAGCGCCGGGGACGTCCTGTGAAGGCGCCACTTTGTAGTCCCGCCAGATGTCGATGCGCATGTCCGGCTCTCTCAGAAACTTGACGGAGCCAAGCCTCTTGATGGTGACCGAGCTTAGGGGGCTGCCAGCTGCCAAAAGAAGGCGGCCATCTGAGTCGCGAATGTCTTCTGCGAGAGTGTCTCCAGAGAGAAGTTGCAGGATAGAAACCGATTTCCGTTCTGCTTCGGCGCCACTGGCAAAAACCTGGTCTCCTCCAAGAGACTGACGCATCGCCTCCAGAATTCGGGGGTCATATCTCGGTGCGTTGCGCTCCAATTCGGTCATGCAGCTTTCAAATGACTGGGAATTGCCGGTCGTGATTTCAGCCAAATCAATAAGAGCACAGAGAACGCGTGCGGATTCCGGCAAGTTTTCGCCTTGCACTTCATCGAGAGGGAACCCGCTGCCATCATAGCCCTTCCTGCAATAGTAGATGGCATCGGCAATGCCTTCCATGCGGGGAATGTTCATCACAAGATCGCGGGCCTGGGCGGCAGCTTCGTTGATGCTCCGCAATTCATCCGGATTGAGCTCGCTGCCGCTGAAGTACCGCTCGGCGAGCTCGTCCGGTAGGGTCAAGTAACCCAGAGTGCAAAGCATGGCGGAAATGCCCTGTTCAAGCGTCGGCTTGGATTCAAGCGCTTTGTGAACCTTGCGGACCCAGCGCTGTATCAGAGATGATCTGAGATGCGCGCGCGGCTTGGACACTGCGATGATGTCGACAAGCATTTTGATGCTTCCGGACAAAGTTTGTTCGAGAAGTTCACGTTCCGCAACGATTGTACGGTGGTGTGCTATTCCCTCCTCAATGGTCTTCAAGAGATTTTCTGAATCGCAGGGTTTGGTGATGAAGCGAAAAATTCGTCCATCGTTCACTGCGTTCATCGCAGTCTTCTGATCATTGTTACCCGTCAGCATGATCCGGGTGATAGACGGTGCTTTGCGCGAGATCACGCCGAGTAACTTGATCCCGTCCATACCCGGCATGTTCTGATCGCTTACGACAACTGCGAATGGCTCAGAGTTCTGGAGCTTCTCCAAAGCCTCTTTGGGACCGTTAGCCGTTGTGACTTCAACCGATTTTCGTAAGACACGATTTGCCGCCTGAAGGACATGCACCTCGTCATCAACCAAAAGGACGCGCCGATTCTCACTCATGCCGCCGCCTCCTCGTTTAACAGCAGATTGTTTTGTTCAATCACTGCGTTCGCAATCAATTTCGGCCAGTGCTCAAACGGCGCTGAAGCATTGGATTTTGCGAGTGACAAAAGTGATTTCGGCAAGATTTCCGGGAGGCCGAACAAAACTGTCAAAAAAGCTGCACGCTTCGCGACCTGACTTAGGGTTCCTGTGGAGTCGACCGCACCACACCGAAGTCCCAGGCCCAGCACGTAGGCTGCAGATAAGGCGTTCGGGCTATCAGTTTGCGTTATGCATTCATTTTTCGACGCCCGCGCGAGCCAGTAGGCTTCTTGCTGAACGTTGTCGTCTTCGACTTGGACCCTGCTGTCCTGTCCGAGCCGTCCTGCCTTGAGCAGTTCTCGAAGTCTATCAGCACCGATGGTGGCGATGGCTTTCCTGATGTCACACGTGTGTGAGGCTTGTTTGAAGTAGGCCGAATTGCAAATCTGCAGAGAACGTAGGGACAAGCTCGGATCTTGCTGCACGATATTCGTTATTTCATCTATGCTGACTTCCTCAGCGTCCAATACCTCTTGAAGAGTATTGAAGATGCTTGCCGGGGTGCCGAGTTTATCCAGCATGGACATTTCAAAGACGCCGTTTTCGATCTGATCGTGCAACTGTGCATCTACGACATCTCGAATGACCGATATTGTCGCCTCGGGCGAGGAAGGCTTTGCGAGAAAGCGATGGCTACGGCCGACAATTCGATAGATCTCTTCGAGCTTAGCCTCCCCGGAAAGAACGATCCGGATGATTTCAGGGTGATTTTCTGAAATCCACTCGAGCAATTGAGACCCGTCGACTTCCGGCATTCTCATGTCGGTGACAATGATATCCACGTTTTCCCGAGTGATCACCTTCACAGCATCCACACCGCCATAGGCAAAATGGATATGCCATTCATCCTTGTAGTGCCTCACATGCCGGCGGACCGCCCGCAAGATGTTGGGTTCATCGTCTACAAAGAGTACGCTCACTTTCCGGGACATCGCTTTGCTCTCGCTTAGATGACTGATTGCCATAAATTATCACCCGGTAGGCGGGCGCCGTATCCCCATTTGGGGATCAGATTCACGACACTCCGGCGGCTGGAGTTGATGCTCGTTGCTGCCTATGCGGCGATGCTGATCAGACTGCTCGGGGCTGGCTGCGAACGAAGGTAGCCGGGGTCGTCAAAATGAGCTGCACCAGGTCGACCTGGCGCCGAACGCCCATCTTTTGAAAGATACGCTTTAGGTAGGTTCGCGCTGTTTCGAGGGTGACCTTGCAGTTGAGAGCCGCGTCCTCAACCGTTCCGCCGCTTGCGATCGTTTGGGCAAGTGTCGCTTCGACGCGTGTCAATCCGAAGAGCTCGACAAGGCTGTCCAGAGAAGGCGGAGAGAAGCGCCCTGGAACAGTGAACATGACGACAGCGCGTTGTTGGCCGACCGGCATTATCACGGCAGTGAGCGGCTCGAGATCTTCCGGGTCCGAGAGCGTCACAAATTTTGGCGGGGTGTTGACGTCTTCTGCTGCCTTTTTGACCGCCAGTTTGAATTCGCCGGCATGTGCTGTCGTGACTGAGATGCCACCTTGACGATCGATGACGATGCCCCTGTGTGTTCTGAGCACGTCTTCTGCGCTGTCGTTGCAGTATGCGACCTTGCCGGTCTGGTCTACAACGGCCACGGCAGGCGACATCGCCGACAATGCTGCGGTCGCCATGCGTCCCGGACGTTCCGTAACTGCCTTGATTGTCGCAAGGGCGGCTTCGATTGCATCGATCAGGCTCCCAGACGCGCACGGCTTTGTCAGGAAGCGGAACACTCCCGTCTTGTTGATCGCGTCGATTGCAGACGCAAGGTCGGCGTTCCCGGTCAGCAAAATGTACTCCGAATGACCTGGAGCTTGCAGACGGATCTGTTCGATCAACTCGATTCCGCTCATGCCCGGCATACGCAAGTCGCTGACGACAACGTCAGGTGGGTGTGCGTTGACCAGGGCAAGTGCCTGATTGGGATTGCTTTCGAAAGTCATGTCCCACTTTTGCTTCAGCGGCCTCATGGCGCGTTGCAACGAGTTCAACATGTTCGGTTCGTCATCGACGAAAAGGATATGGTTTCTAGTACGCAACATAGGGGAAGTTTGCGGTACTAAAGTAAAATAACAGTGTATCGAAAAACATATAAATATACATGACTCCATAGTTATAATTAACCATGTGAATTTTCCTGTATAATTTCGTCGCTTCGCTACTTCTTTGTTTAAAGTGATTATAAATTCAATTTCATCATTGGGAAATAGTATTTGTTTCTTCTTTGTTCTGCAGGTGTCCAATCTTGTTGTGGCGCTGGTCGTGGGAGGGAATGGCAGTGCACACTGAGGGGCGTGCTCTGCCAGGTTCCGCCCCAATTCCTTTCGATCAATTCAAGCTTGCTGGTTCCGCGTTTTTATTCAGCCGAATCTTGAACGTGGTGCCGGCCGCGGGCGTGCTCTCTACGGTGATCTTCCCGCCATGTTTGACGTGAATGATCTTGTAGACAATTGCCAAGCCTTGACCTGTCCCTTTTCCGGGATCTTTCGTGGTGAAGAAAGGATCGAAAATACGGCTTTTCACCTCATCGCTGATCCCCACGCCATTGTCGGACACCAATATCTCGATATCGTCTGCAACCTCACGCGTCGATATTCGGATAAGCCCTTCATCGTTAGACTTGTCTTCATTGATGGCGTCTGCAGCGTTTGAGATGAGATTCAGGATGACCTGGTGCAGGTCGCCCGCGTGCCCCATCACGGTCGGAAGATCGGGCTGAAGCTCCTTTTCGATCTCGGTGACCGTTTTCCAGCTATTGCGTGAGACCGACAAGGTTGTCTCAATGACTGAATTTACGTCGACTGGGGTCGTTTCAGTCTCACCGGGATGGGAGAACTCGCGGATCGCCGATACAATCGTAGCGACCTGACGAAGGCCATGAAGAGACTGCTCCAACGCTGTCGGCGTGTCCTCAAGCAGGAAGTCGATATCGCATTCTTCGCGATGCCGTGTGACCTCTGCGGCAAGCTCTTCAAGAATGCCATGCTTCTCTGCGGCGTCCTTGAGAGCGTCATAGGCCTTCAAGAGGCCGCTGAATTCAGCATGAACTTCCTGGAAGAAACGCACGTTGTCGCCAACATATTGGATGGGCGTGTTGATCTCATGTGCGACGCCGCTTGCGAGCGTTCCGAGCGCCTCCATCTTCTGGGCCTGGTTCAAGCTCTGTTCAAGCGCACTTTTCTCGGCTTCGACCGCCAGATGCCGCCGAATGTCAATGAGTATCCAAAGGCACATCTCGTCATGGCCAATCGACGAGCAGGAAATTCTGACAGGGATTTCCTCGCCCGAGCTGTTCGATATGGCGCCATCAATAGTGCTGTAGTCGAATTCCGGGTTTGGTCCCGTGCGAGCCTCGATCCACTTAAGAGTTTCAGCGCTGCCTGTCAAAAGATCCAGGAGTGAGGCGTCGGGAACCGTGTTGACTTCAAGGCCAAGCAAGCCGCATGCAGATGGGTTGAGGCGCACACAGTCATGGCTGCTGCTTGTAAGAATGAGCGCTGCAGGGCGAGCATCGAAGACCGCACCCAGAAGGGTGCGCTCGCGCTCGATCTGGGCTGTAGATGCCGCCAAACTTTGATTGGCCTGATAGACTTCAAGACTCTTTTTCTCAAGCAGGGTTTCAGCTTCCAGGCGGGCCCTTTTCTCGCGATCAAGTCGACTGGCCAAAGCTTCATAGGAGATTTTCTTCAAGTTCATCTCCTTGTCAGTATGAAACGTGCGCACTGATCACCATCCGCGTCAGGCAAGTCGACGCGTTCCACGTCAATGGTTTCGCCATAGTGATCAATCGCGCCCCAAAGTAGCCCTTCTGCAAGATCCGCCATCCGTCGTCCCGATTGGTAGTCGAGTGTCATCTGACCGTCCTTGGGTGTGGAGGCCGTTAGGCGGGGCAGCTCTGCATCTGGATAGAGTTTCAACACGTCCACATGAATTTGCTGCTCGACCGAGCCGACAAAATCGAGAACGTTGTCGCAGGACGCGAAGTATTGGCTATGCGCCGATTTGAAGCTCGCGAGAAGGTGTTTACCGAAGGTGTGCAACAGTTCTGGGATCGGCGTTCCAGTATGCGCGTTGAGGCATTTGACGAGCTTGACGATCTCGCTGGCGTCATAGTAGCCGACGCCAGTATAAGCACCGTTATTAGGCAATTGAGCCTCAGTGATTATCTTCTCGGTGACATCTGGCCCGAGCACATCATCAACCAAGGCGAAGAATTCATTGAACACGATACCCTTCATAGCCTTCTCCCTAGATTTTCCAGGACCATAACACGCGTTGGTTGTCATCAAACATCCCCATTTGGGGATCATGACGATCCGCGGTGGTAGAGGGCTTCTAGCCTTGAACCATTTGGCGATCCGTCGGACTATACAAAGTAGTCAAGAAGGGACTGAGACCACGTTCGACTGTTCTGTCAGTCGAGAGTGCGGCGATTATGTTGGCTTTGCGTCATCGCACGCTCTGGCGACTGGGCAACTGTCTTTAAAGTCTTCGGCCGACACTCGCCGCTATCGACCCTCGTTCAGCTACTAGGGCGTCAGATTTGGCAAAGACGGTGGAGCCGTTCTTTCATTATATTGACCCCGAAGACCAGTAATATCGTCGAATGCTCGGAGCACATCACTCGCGGCCTTGATCTATAAGTTTAGCAAAAAGGTTTCGTTCTAGAATTCTCTTAGCTTGAAGGGTGGTTTGCCCGCGGGCCCAGATCGACGAGCCGGATAAGTGGACTAGATGTCTAGGGTGTTCTGTATTTCCCATTCTGTCAGATGAGATGTATAGGACGTCCATTCGGTCTGTTTCAGCTTAAGATACGAAGCAGAGAAGCTGTCGCCCATGGATGACTTGAGGCGTGCATCTGAATCATAGGCCCGAAGCGCATCAAGAAGATTAAGCGGGAGACGCGCGGCCTCTTGCACAAGGTGACCTTCGGCATACATGTCGATGTCGTAGCGTTTGCCCGGATCGGCCTTTTCCTCCAGGCCGTTCAGGCCTGCCGCGATGACAACCGCCTGCAGAAGATACGGGTTTGCCGCTCCGTCGGGCAGACGCAATTCGAACCGGCCAGGTCCTGGCACGCGAACCATATGCGTACGGTTGTTGCCCGTCCAAGTGATGGAGTTCGGGGACCAAGTCGCGCCCGACATCGTGCGTGGTGCGTTGATCCTCTTATAGGAATTCACCACCGGATTGGTGATAGCCGCCAATGCCTCCGCATGAGCCATGATTCCGCCGAGAAAATGCCGTCCCTCAACCGACAGGCCAAGTTCCATGGAGCCGTCTGCAAAGACATTTTTGGAGCCGTCCAAATTCCACATGGAAATATGGCAATGACATCCATTGCCCGTTAGGTGCTTGAACGGCTTGGGCATGAAAGTCGCACGCAGACCATGTTTCTCGGCAACTGACTTTACCATGAACTTAAAGAAGGAGTGCTTGTCAGCCGTTTTGAGGGCGTCGTCGAAATCCCAGTTCATCTCAAACTGACCATTGGCGTCTTCGTGGTCGTTCTGGTAGGGACCCCAGCCCAGTTCCAGCATGTAGTCACAAATCTCGGAGATCACATCGTATCGCCGCATGACCGCCTGCTGGTCGTAACAGGGCTTAACTGCGGTATCGAGTGGATCGGATATTTCCGAACCATCGGGCAAGGTCAGAAAGTACTCGGCCTCGACGCCAGTTTTGACACGAAGCCCTTGCGTTCTCGCAGCCTCGTCAAGGCGCTTCAACGTGTTGCGTGGCGCCTGCTCGACGAACTCGCCATCCATCACGCAGTCCGCGGCGACCCAGGCCACATCTCGCTTCCACGGAAGCTGGATAACAGACGAAGCATCGGGGATTGCAAACAGGTCGGAATCTGCCGGTGACATGTCCAGCCAAGTGGCGAAGCCTGCAAATCCAGCCCCCTCACTTTGCATGTCCGAGATGGCCGCCGCTGGCACCAGCTTGGCCCGCTGGTAGCCGAACAGGTCAGTGAAAGAGATCATGAAATACTTGACCCCTTTCTCTTTCGCAAAAGCTGCAAGATCAACAGTCATTTAAGATCCTCGTTCCCATCTGAGTTTTTTCATCTGTGCCAATCGAAACTCTCACTGCTGCGGTTCTGAAGCGCTAAAGACCCTTTTGACCAGGAACCCAATCGGTTCCTGCCAGAGGGACCCGCGCCATCGCAGCTGCTTCTATGGTCAGCGCACACAAGTCTTCCGGCTCAAGGTTGTGGACATGGTTCTTGCCGCAGGCGCGTGCAATCGTCTGAGTCTCGAGAGTCATGACCTTAAGGTAGTTGGCAAGACGACGTCCGGCTCCCTCCGGATCCAGCCGCCTCGAAAGTTCTGGATCCTGTGTAGAAATTCCCGCCGGATCCTTGCCTTCATGCCAGTCGTCATACGCCCCCGCTGTGGAGCCGAGTGCCTGGTACTCCTTCTCCCACCGTGGATCATTGTCACCGATTGCAACCAAAGCGGCCGTTCCAATGGAAACCGCGTCTGCGCCAAGCGCAAGCGCCTTGGCCACATCGGCGCCATTGCGAATCCCGCCGGAAATGACGAGCTGAACCTTTCGATACATGCCCAAGTCCTGCAGGGCCTGAACCGCAGGGCGAATGCACGCTAACGTCGGTTGCCCGACATGCTCTATGAAGATCTCCTGGGTGGCCGCGGTTCCGCCTTGCATGCCGTCCAGAACAACCACGTCGGCCCCAGCCTTGACCGCAAGAGCCGTGTCGTAGTACGGCCGCGCACCGCCAATCTTAACGTAGATCGGTTTTTCCCAATCCGTGATTTCACGCAACTCCTGGATCTTAATTTCAAGATCGTCCGGACCGGTCCAATCGGGGTGACGGCAGGCAGAGCGCTGATCTATAGCCTTCGGAAGAGTTCGCATTTCAGCAACCCGATCTGAGATCTTTTGTCCAAGAAGCATTCCTCCCCCGCCGGGCTTGGCCCCTTGTCCGACAACCACTTCGATCGCATCCGCGCGCCGCAGGTCGCGCGGGTTCATGCCGTAACGGGATGGTAGGTACTGATACACCAGCAAGTCGGAATGGCCGCGCTCCTCTTCGGTCATACCGCCGTCGCCTGTCGTAGTCGATGTCCCTGCGCTGGAAGCACCCCGGCCTAGAGCTTCCTTGGCCGGGCCTGACAAAGATCCGAAACTCATCCCGGCAATGGTGATCGGTATTTTGAGCTCGATAGGCTTCTTCGCAAAGCGGGAACCCAGAATTACATTGGTGTTGCATGCCTCCCGATACCCTTCCAGCGGATACCTGGACATCGATGCGCCAAGAAAAAGAAGGTCGTCGAAGTGCGGTACCTTACGTTTTGCACCGCCACCGCGAATATCATAGATACCGGTAGCTGCAGCTCGGCGGATCTCGGAAAGCGTATACTCGTCGAAGGTGCTTGACTGACGCGGCGGCGTGGTCCGGTTCTGAAATGACATATCTGGCCCTTAGTAAGCGTCTACGTTGTCGATACTAAAATTGTAGAGCTGGCGAGCAGAACCGTAGCGCACGAATTCCTCCGGATGGACATTGCTCAAACCTGCACGTTTCAGAACATCCTTCAGAAATTCAATGTGTTCCGGACGCATTTCCTTGGCCACACAGTCTGCGCCGAGGCTTTTGACGGTGCCACGAACAAACAGGCGCGCCTCATAAAGGGAGTCACCAAGCGCGTCCCCCGCGTCGCCCAGCACCACCAAGTTTCCCGACTGGGCCATGAATGCGGACATATGCCCGATATTGCCCTTCACCACGATGTCGATACCTTTCATCGAGATCCCGCATCTAGAGGAGGCATTGCCCTCTATCACAAGCAAACCTCCATGGCCGGTCGCGCCGGCGTACTGGCTGGCGTCCCCCTTGATGACAACCTCGCCGGACATCATGTTTTCTGCAACGCCTGGTCCGGCATTGCCGTGGACAGTTACCGTCGCCTTCGCGTTCATGCCGGCGCAGTAGTAGCCGACGCTCCCCCTAACATCGACGCGAACCGGCGCGTCGAGGCCCACCGCGACGGCATGGCTACCGCCAGGATTAAGTACTTCGAACGTTAGGCCCTCTGTTGTTGAACAGATTGCGTGAAGAGCCTGATTGAGATCACGAAGCGGATCTTCAGCCAGATCGAACGTAGGCATTTCAATGCTCCCAGAAATAGACCGTTGCCGGTTCGGGTTCCCAAATCCGTGCAGTTGCAATCCCCGGCAAACCGGCAAGTGCACAGTATTCGGACCCGAAAGCGACATAGCGATCGGTCTCGGCCATGACGGCGGGTTTGCAGGCGATCGGATCGCGTAGAACGCCGAGCCCGGACCGCGTTCCAACGACAAACGTATAGAAGCCGTCCAGATCTTTCAGTCCGGCTTCGAGCGCCTCGGCCAGAGATTTACCGGACGCCAGTTTTTCAGAGACATAGGCTGCCGCCACTTCGCTGTCGTTTTCTGTATCGAAAGACATGCCAGCCTTGCGCAACTGCCGGCGCAAATTGTTGTGGTTGGACAGCGAGCCATTGTGCACGAGACATTGGTCTGTTCCGGTAGAAAATGGATGCGCACCGTTCGTA
Source organism: Labrenzia sp. CE80 (assembly GCF_009650605.1). Lineage (NCBI taxonomy): Bacteria > Pseudomonadati > Pseudomonadota > Alphaproteobacteria > Hyphomicrobiales > Stappiaceae > Labrenzia > Labrenzia sp. CE80. Next base: position 447,111 of record NZ_WAJT01000004.1, on the reverse strand, counting down.
GTCACCGCCGATTCCGTTGCCATACGGGTATGGCCGATACCATGGCTCCCAGCCATGGTTTCAATGCGGAAACGGGCAGCAACATCCTTCGGAAGCCCGACCTCCTTGAAGATCTCGACATTCTCGCCGCTGCTCGTAAATTTCACGTTTGGTCGCAGGCCACGAAGCGCCGCAAGTGCATCATCGATACGGTTTTCGGGCAGGGCAATCACTGCATGGGTGGATTTCACCTCAGCGGTGGCATGGATTCCCAGCGCCTTTGCTAGGTCTTCTTGAAGACCTGCAAAGTCCACAACAGGATCTGACGACTGAATCGTAATCTTGCACTTACCTATCTCACCTTTTGTGTAGATAGCAATTCCAGCGCTGTCCGGCCCTCGACTGGTCATGGTAACCAGCATGTCCGACAAAAGCTGGCCAAGCTGAGGTTCCAGTGACTTGTCCTTCAAAAACAATCCTACGATGCCACACATGGCACACCGACCTCCATTCCAAATCTAGACGGACGTTAGCAGCCACTTCAGCGCAACTCAACTATGAAGAATAAAATTTTCTTAAGAAGAATTTTCAGAGTTAAGTACACAATTACGCGCCTACCCTGGCCTCTGTGGATAGGAGATAATAGACAGGTACCGGATGGGTAGCTCAACAAGCACTTCTGGACCGTGTGGAGCGTCGGCATCAAAGACCAGGCTGTCACCTTCAACCATCTCATAGGTCATGTCGCCATGTCGGTAGACGACCCGGCCTTCGAGCATGTAGATCACTTCCGTTCCCAGATGTTGAAAGGTCGGGAACACGTCGGATTTTTCGGTCAAACTGATCAGGTACGGCTCCACAACGACACCGCTGGTATTGCCCTCGATGTGACCCAGAAGATTGTACTGGTGACCAGCCCGCGTCCCCCTTCGTTCGCTTTCCACGCCCTCGCCGGCCTTAACGAAGACGGCCTTACGAGGCCCTTCAAAGCGTCTAAAGAGATCGGTGATCGGAATCCCCAAGGCCCGGGCAACGGATTGCAGCGTAGAAAGTGAGGGTGAGATTACCCCGTTTTCCATTTTCGACAGCATTCCGACCGAAAGCCCCGTCGCTGATGCTAGATCAGCCACAGTGATACCGAGCTGTTTTCGGTGAGCGCGCACTTCGTAGCCAATCGCAAGCTCCAGTTTTTTTTCTCTATCCTCCCTGACTTCGTGAGGGTTCTGGGAAAGCGGCAACCCCGCGTCCTTCTTTTGGATATCTTTGTCGGAAACCGCGTTTTGGCGTTTTTTTTCTTGGCGTTTCATGTTGGGCTCTGATCCCGCGTGAGAAGTCGCCTCCGTGGCTGACGGAGATGTTAGAAGTAGTCGTCGAAACTGGCGCAGGCCGACAGCTAAGTTATGTTTGTGTAGATTTTTGATTATGCAGTTCGTTTCAGGCCCCTTTCAACCTTAGGCGCGACGCTTTGGAGAGCAGTATCCGGCGCTGTCGGCAAACTCCCAGGCTGGTAACATTGCACCAAGTCTCAATCGCGCAGTTTGTCGCGCAACCGTCCGCAGGCCTTCATGCTCTGCAGTGCGTTGACGAAAGCATCCCAGGGCCATTCTGACGCCGTCTCAAATGCACTTGTTGTACAAGCCGCCAAATCAAGCGACTGAACCTAAGTTAAGAAGAAAGAAGCCGTCAGACGCTTACATTTTGATCGAAGGTCCATCCTAGAGATAATATTGACACTTGAAAGTTGGATTAAACTCTAGACATCTCGCGAGCTAGCGCCCCCCAAAAACATCCGCTAAGATGGAGCTTCGAGAGCAAAATGGTTCAGCCTTAATCCAAACCTTCACACACCGAGACAGAACACCTAAGAACCGCTCGTGATCAAACCTATTTTCGTCACTTTATGCTATTTTATTTGCATCGATTTTTGTTTTTGCTGGGGGGAATAATGAGTAACTACATTTTGAATGGTCAAAAGTGGGGCGGCACCAGTGAAGGCAGTTCGGGAGGAACTGTTACCTGGAGTTTTGCTGAGACTTCGGGTGACATATTCGATTTTGACTTCCAGATTTCGTCGAGTACATACCAAAATTTAATTCGAGACGCCTTCGACAGATGGGAAAGCGTCGCCGATATCGACTTTGTAGAGGTTTCTGACAATTCTAGCGTCGATATACGCCTCGGCTGGGACCAGATCGACGGCGCGAGCGGCACCTTGGGAGAAGCCTCCTGGTACTACTACTACTCGAATGGTGACTATGACTCCTTGTCAGAGGCAGAGATTAGATTCGACTACGAGGAGAACTGGTCGACAGATCCAGACTATGTTGGGTCGCAAGCAAATTTTTATGCCGTTGCGCTGCATGAAATCGGCCATTCTATCGGGCTGGGACACCCTACCAACCCTGATACATTAATGTACGCCTATTCGGTCGACCAGACAGACCTACACTATTGGGATATCTATGGGATCGAGATCATCTATGGCGCGGCCGAGGCCGACGACTTTATAGGTGGTAGCGCTGATGAGGTCCTAAGTGGGACCAGCGACGCCGACTTTATGAGCGGCGGAGGCGGCGATGATACCATCTATGGCTATGCTGGGAATGACTCCATTTTTGCAGGCTCAGGCGACCTTGGAGATGACTATATTGAATCAGGTACCGGCGACGATATCGTCGGCGGCGGTGCAGGTGACGATACGATTTACGCAGGAACTGGAAGTGATAAATTCTTTGGAGTTTCCGGCGATGACCGCCTTTATGGCGAGACAGGCAATGACACAATCTGGGCCGGGTCTGGAGAAGATTATGTCAACGGAGGCAACAACAACGACCGCATAGGTGCACGTGAAGGTTCCGATACCATTTATGGCGGCAGCGGTGACGACACTGTTTATGCGGCTGACGGGAATGATTGGGTGAACGCAGGGTCGGGCGATGACCTCGTGTACGGTGGCGATGGCAACGACACAATCATCGGCGGCAGTGGTGACGACGACCTATATGGCCGCGGAGACAACGATGTCTTTGAGTTTGGCACTTCATTTGGCAACGACACGATCAATGATTTCGGAGAGATGGGTAGCGATTCCATAGATCTCACTGCCCTTGGACTGTCTGGTATTTCTGACCTGTCGATCAGTCAATCGGGCGCCGATGTTCTAATTGACACCGGCAGCGGTACAATTTTGATCATTGATACCTCCGAGTCAGAGATATCATCTTCTGATTTTATCTTCTGACAACATGAAGCGACGCGCTTCTCTCGGTTGGAGATCTACGCAGCCTCTCTACGCTTCGTCATCGTTGACTGAATTGTAGGCGTGCTCCGTGCGCGAAGTCGGACGCATACAGTCTTTTCGGAACCTTAATACGATCTGACCGGGAGATTGTCAGGCTCAACACTCTGACTTAGAGCCTTTCAATATTGCCCTAGTACACTGCAGATTGGTGAGCGGCCGAGCACTGGAGTCGACGTTTGCTGCGTTCTTGTTAGCTTTCATGTTCCCGGAGAGTGCTATTCATCCGCGCGGTCAGTTTTTGGATTCGACATGCCTGATCTACAAGATCCGCCTTGTCGGCTTCGAAAAAACAGTCTCATTTAGAAGCGCCGCGTGAGATTGTGTCCCAAAAACGTAGCTCGATTTGATTGTTGTATTGGTCTAATTAGATCGTGAATTCGCACGAAGGGTCACGTTGGTTACGGATTGGAGTACATCTTGAAAGGCATAATTCTCGCGGGCGGCAGCGGCACGCGGCTTTATCCATTGACTATGGCGGTGTCCAAGCAGATCTTGCCAGTCTACGATAAGCCGATGATCTACTATCCGCTAAGCGTTCTGATGCTGGCTGGAATCTCGGAGATTCTAGTCATCTCCACGCCGCGTGATCTACCTGTTTTTCGGGAGCTTCTTGGTGACGGTTCTGCGTTTGGCATCAAACTTTCATTTGCGGAACAACCTTCTCCCAACGGGCTAGCCGAAGCCTTTATCATCGGTCGAGAGTTCGTCGGCAATGATCCTTGCGCCCTAATCCTTGGGGACAACATCTACTACGGCGCAGGACTGTCCGGACTTTGCAAGCGCGCGATTTCGGAGCCAGTGGGGGCCACGGTCTTTGCCTATCAAGTAGCTGACCCCGAGCGATATGGGGTTGTGAACTTTGAACGTGAGACGCGAAGGGCCCTGGGGATCGAGGAAAAGCCAGATCAGCCGAAGTCAAACTGGGCGGTGACCGGGCTCTATTTCTACGATAATGACGTCCTGGATATTGCTGCGAATGTGAAACCATCTCGACGGGGAGAATTGGAGATCACTGACGTGAACATGGCCTATCTGGCACGCGGCGACCTTCGCGTCGCAACGCTCGGACGAGGCTACGCTTGGCTTGATACAGGAACGATTGATAGTATGCATGAGGCGTCCGCATTTGTGCGTGCAATCGAACACCGTCAGGGTTTCAAGATTGCGTGCCTGGAAGAAATTGCCTTTGACAACGGTTGGATGACCGCGAACGAAGTTCTCAAAAGGGCGTCAATTTTTGGAAAATCCGGGTATGGCGACTATCTGCGGAAGTGTGTCGAGGAGAAGGCATAGTGCCGCAATTCAAGAACCTTGGTCTAGACGGTGTTATCGAGATCGTGCCGGACAAGTTCGGCGACCAACGTGGTTTTTTCTCTGAAACCTATAATGCGCAAACCTATGCTGAAGCAGGAATAGCGCTAGACTTTCTTCAGGATAACCACTCCTGGTCCGCCGAGAAAGGCGTACTGCGCGGCTTGCATTTCCAAAAGCCACCTTTTGCCCAGGACAAATTGGTTCGGGTAACACGTGGCTCAGTGTTTGATGTAATCGTCGATATCCGCCAGGGCTCTCCGACGTTCGCCAAATGGGTAGGCGTTGAGATTTCCGCCGATAAGTGGAATCAGGTACTTGTTCCGAAGGGTTTTGCCCACGGTTTCGTAACATTGGAACCCCAGACCGAGTTCCTATACAAGGTCACGAACTATTATTCTAAAGAGTGTGATCGCTCAATTCGCTTTGATGATCCCGAAATCGGTGTTGAATGGGGTGTCGATCCTCAGAGCGTTATCCTTTCAGATAAGGACCGTTTGGCCCCCTTGTTGGCCGACATCGATACCGGCTTCACATACAAAGGCTAAGATATGCGTTTTTTGATAACCGGTGGCGCCGGTTTTATCGGATCAGCAGTTTGCCGTCGGTTGGCAAGTGATCGCGACAATTTTGTCCTGAATCTGGATAAGCTGACCTACGCAGGCAATCTTGCTTCTCTAAAGTCCATAAACAATCATCCGAACTATGCCTTCCACCAGGGGGACATTTGTGACGGTGAAATGGTACTGGAGTTGCTGCGCAAGTATGACATCGATGCTGTGATGCACCTAGCTGCAGAAAGTCATGTTGACCGCTCTATCGATGGCCCAGGCACCTTTATTGAGAGCAATGTCATCGGCACATTTCAGATGTTAAATGCTGCCCGGCGCTATTTTGAAAGCTTGAGCGGCGACAAGCGAAATCGTTTCCGGTTTCATCATATCTCGACTGATGAGGTATTTGGAGACTTACCTTTTGACAGCGGTATCTTCACCGAAGATACGCCCTATGCACCTTCATCACCCTATTCTGCCTCCAAAGCCTCTTCAGATCATCTGGTCCGCGCATGGTTCGAGACTTACGGACTGCCAACAGTGATATCGAATTGTTCGAACAACTACGGTCCCTTCCACCTGCCGGAAAAATTGATCCCACTCGTCATATTGAATGCTCTGGATGAGGCTGAATTGCCTATCTATGGCAAAGGCGAAAATGTACGTGATTGGCTATTTGTTGACGATCACGCGGCTGCACTCCAGAAGGTCGCGACCCAGGGAGTCCCGGGTGAAAGCTACAATGTCGGGGGCAACGCTGAACGACGAAACATCGACGTAGTCATGTCCATATGTGCGATTTTGGACGAGAAGCGACCTCGGGCGAACGGAACCTCCTATACCGACTTGATCAAGATGGTCACAGACCGTCCAGGACATGACCGCCGCTATGCCATCGATGCTTCGAAAATCAAACGCGAGTTAAATTGGGAACCAACTCAAACTTTCGAGACAGGCCTCGAGGCAACGGTCGACTGGTATCTGGAAAATGCGTGGTGGTGGCAACCGATCCGTGAACAACAGGGCTATAAGCGTTTGGGTGCGCTTCAAACACCTGCGGGGCCTCGAGAATGAAGATTCTCGTCACTGGCAAGGAAGGTCAGGTGGCAAGATGCTTGGCTGATCATGCGCAGAAGCATCCTGGGCTAAAGCTAGTCTTTGCGGCACGTACCTGCACGGAGGTTCTTCTCGATCTCAACAGTGAAGCATCAATTCGCACTGCTGTGCGAGCGACTGAGCCAGATGTGATTATCAACGCTGCCGCTTACACGGCAGTCGATCAGGCGGAAGATGAGCCTGATCTTGCCATGCAGATCAACGGGATCGCTCCAGGCATATTGGCGGAAGAGGCTTGCAACATTGGCGCGCGATTGATTCAAATTTCGACGGACTATGTCTTCGATGGCGAGTTGGATCGTCCATATCTGCCTACGGATCCCGTCAACCCGATTGGCGTCTACGGCAAGACTAAACTGGCAGGCGAAAATGCTGTACGAGCTGCAACGCCGGATCATGTGATCGTAAGGACAGCGTGGGTCTACAGCCCATATGGGCAAAATTTTTATAAAACAATGCTTCGACTTGCGGAAACGAGGGATGAGATTTCCGTGGTTAACGACCAGATTGGCAATCCGACGTCCGCTAATGAAATCGCGGAAGGGCTGCTGGCAATTTGCGAAGACTGGGCGCAAGGAGGGCGTGCACAGCTGGGGCAAACAGTCCATTTGACCGGACCTGAAGAGATGACTTGGTACGCTTTTGCCGTCAAGATATTGGCTGAAAGTGAACGTAAGGGAGGCGCTTCTTGCCGTGTTAACGCGATAACGACCTCCGACTATCCCACAAAGGCAGTTCGGCCAAAAAACTCCCGCCTTTCGCAGCCTTCAGGGTTCCCGGCCGCACCAAACTCTTCCCGATCTATTTAGCCAGTTCTACAATCGATAAAATAACCTATTTGGGAGAAAACTCTAGGAAGGGAGACTGAGGCGCTGGCCAGCGAACTCAACTCGATTCCGCAACTGTTGCTGAACTGATTGCCCGGGCTTCCAGCTATGCTGTCTTCACCACGCAATCCAGCCAGGGCGATCCGGATCTTGTCTTCTGAGGAATACCGCTTTCGCGTCTTGCGGCGAATGTCCGTCACCGTCCGCTCGGCTGCATCCCGGCAACGCCCGCTCCTCTATCTCATACTTCACGCCTGATCGGCGATGATGAGCTCAAGTATATCTCTTATGCAATCAGCAGATGTTGTTCCATACGCGTTTAAGGAGAACAGCCTGGATTACCTCGAGCGCAAGGTCGACTACTAAGCCGCCAGCCGAGTTTCCTGATCTAACATACCACCGACAGACAAAAGAAAATACAAATGGGTTATGTGATTGACCTCCCACAATAAGCAGCAGCCGCAATCGAAGGAACGGACGACACGTTTCCGGTTCGCCGCATCTACTGCATCGGCCGCAATTATGCGGATCACGCAATCGAGATGGGGCACGATCCGGATCGGGAACCGCCCTTCTTCTTCCAGAAGAACCCGAACAACATCGTGCAGGACGGCAAGTTTCCTTATCCGCCGCACACAAGCGACGTTCACTACGAACTGGAGATGGTTGTCGCGCTGAAAAGCGGCGGACGTAACATCCCGCTTGAAAGCGCCCAGGATCATGTCTTCGGATATGCCGTCGGGCTCGACAAGACCCTACGTGACCTACAAGGCCAGATGAAGAAAATGGGTCGTCCTTGGGAAATCGGCAAGGCATTTGAGCACTCTGCGCCAATGGGGTCGATCGTTCCCGTGTCAAAGACCGGTTATCTTGATCAGGGCGCCGTGTCTTTGCTGGTCAATGGTGTTGAACGGCAGAAGGGCGACCTCAACCAGATGATCTGGAAGGTGCCTGAAATGATCAACTACCTGTCTGAATACTATGAAATTGCCGGTGGCGATCTCATCATGTCCGGGACCCCTGCCGGTGTCGGCGCCATCCAGAAGGGTGATGTAATGATCGGCAAGGTAGAAGGTGTTGGTGAAATTGAGGTTGTCGTTGTCTAACCGATGCGGCAAACTTGGCGCGGCCACTTCGCATGGCAGCACCCTTTCTAAGCATGACGCCAAAAGGCCACGCCATAATACATATGATGTGGCCTTTTGGCGTTCCTGAGAAATGCTCTTCGGCGGCTGGAAGCTTTATCGCGGCGGAATGCCCTTTTGGTGCTCTGGCGCGGCGTCAGCCTTGGTAACTCCGTCAATAAGCACAAAGGCAATTGAGCAGGGTTCGGTGCCACGATTGGACCACGCGTGGTTCGTACCGCGCTGGACCACCACGTCGCCAGCTTTCAAAAGCACTTCATCTTCATCCATGAGCATGTAGATTTCTCCGCTCATGATCACCGCATAGTCAACGCTGTCCGTACGATGCATGAAGGGATGGCGGGCGCCCTCAACGATGTTGGCGCCTGCACCCATTTCGGCGAACGCTGCCTTGCCGTCCAGAGTTGCCATGACCTCCGGATCTTCAGGCATGAATTCGACAACGCGAAAAACACTTCCATTCGTCGGCGGGTGTAGAATGAAGTCCCCCTCGCAGGTTTCCACTGCGCCGTCGTATTCCGCCGGCGTTCCATGCGTCAGCCAGAAATTGGTCAGTGTCACACCCGGCCGGCTTGGCCTCTGAAGAAGATGCGTCGCAATCTGGTCACTCTCTACAATTGCGACGCCATTGTCATCGTGACCCGTCACGACGCGTCTGAATTTACGAGCCATATCTGTCCTTCTAGTCATCAATTTAAGCAGGGATCTTTCGGCCGGCCTGCTGTGAGAAAAACAGCCCCGCCAGCAGTACAGCGCCAACAACAGCAGTCGGCCAGAATTGAAGCAGCAAGCAGAGGCCCGCAACCAGGGCAACGACCCGGCTGAACCAATGCAGCGGCCGATGGAGGCAGCCGACGACCCCGACAGCAATGGAGGCTATTCCGGCAAAGCCAGTCACAACCGCGACGATGTTCGCCACGATGTCGCCTTGCATGAGCAGGCTGGGGCCAAACACAAACGCAAAGGGCAAGATAAAGCTGGTCGCCGCATAAGCCGCCGCGGTCCACCCCACTCTATTAATGTCAGCGCCCGCAATGCCACCTGCGACATATGACGCCAGCGCGACTGGCGGCGTGATCGTCGAGATACAGCCATAGTAAAAGACAAAGAAATGTGCGGTCAGCACCGGCACACCGAACTTGACCAAGGCCGGAGCAACGACTGTCGCAAGGATCAGATAGGCCGCTGTGGTTGGGAGCCCCATTCCAAGAACGATGGAGGTGACCATGGTGAAGAACAACGCGAGAATAAGCTGACCATTGGAAGCGACATCAATCAGCAGGGCAATCTTCGAACCCAATCCGGTGATACCAAGTGTGCCCGAGATAACTCCTGCCGCCGCGCAAGCTGCAGAGATAGTGACAACGTTGAGCGCGCCGTCGGATATGCTGCCAGCAATCTTCTTGAAGAATTCACCATCCAGCCGGCGATGTCTCACGACATCAAGCAAAATCAGAATAGCCATTGCCCAGAGCGAAGCCTTAAACGGCGAAAAACCAACAAGCATCAGCCCCAGAAGGACGCCGAAAGCCCCGATAAAAGGCGCGCCATCGACGAGAACCTTCCAAAGAGGACGGCCATCGGTCTGATCATGCTCGACCGGCTTGATGTCTGATTTCACCGCCTGCAGATGCACGACGAAGAACGCCGACCCAAAGAACAGCAACGCTGGCAACAGCGCAATCAGCATGACAGATGTGTAAGGAACACCAACGATCTCGGCCATGATGAAGGCCGCAGCCCCCATAACCGGCGGCATCAACTGCCCTCCTGTAGAGGCGACAGCTTCGATGGCCGCGGCTTGATGAGGCGCGTAGCCTTCACGCTTCATGATTGGAATCGTAACTGTCCCCGTCACCGCAACGTTGCCCGCAGCCGAGCCCGAGACCATCCCGATGAGCGTCGAAAACAGCACTGCAGACTTGGCGCTTGCCGCACGCATCCCGCGGGTCAATCTGATCGAGACCTCGAAGAAGAAGTCACCAGCACCGAAGCGTGACAGCATCGCGCCAAAAATCGTGAAGACAATAATGTAGGTCGCAGCCACTCCGACCGGAATGCCGTAGACGCCCTGCGTATCCGTCGTGAGGAAGATGACCATGCGCTCGAGGCCATATCCTCTTCCGTTCAGGATGCCGGGCAGGAAAGGACTGATGAAGGGATAGCAGAAGAAGGTAAGTGTGATGAGAGCAAGAACCAGCCCGACGCCACGACGCGCTGCCTCAAACACCAGAACCAGGATAACTGCTCCGGCGTAAAAGTCCGCCGGCTCCGTGAGACCCCCGCTGAAAGCGATAGCCTTCCAACGGGTAATCAACCAAAGGCTCGCACCCACGGCGGCAAGCACCAAGCCCCACGTCAACAGCCCGTTCAACCGGCTGCCGGCGAGACGCCCAGACGCAGGTTTCAGGACGAAGAGGAGAGAAAAAGCCAAGGCGACATGAATTAGGCGCATCGGCATCGTCGACAGGGAGAACATCCCTGAAACCACGGCAAGGTGAAAGGCCCCGAGTCCAAACGCGGCAAATGAAATAAGACGGGGCTTGCTGAATGCCCCGGCGACAATACTTCTGATATTCAATTTCTCTAGCCTTCCGACCTTCCAAATGAGCGCGCCGCCATTTGCGGCGCGCCGTACTCGCGATAGCCAGAAAGGTTATTTTTCGAAGTATCGCGCTGCACCTTCATGCAAGGGAATGGCAAGGCTGAGAGATGCCGCCGGATCGATTTGCTTGGCATTGGCGTTTTCAGCCTGGAACTCGTCGAGATGGTCGAACACAGATGCAACGATCTTTTCGACGACATCGGCACTCAAAGAGTTCGGTGCGATCAGCATGTTATTGACGCCGATAACGGTTCCCGGCTCCGCGGTGCCGTAAACATCCGCTGGGATCTCAACGCTCTTGTAGGCGCCGTTTTTCGCAAGCGCTTTGTCCAGCATACCTTCTGAGAAGGAGATGAAGCGCAGTTTGTTGCCTGCAGATGCCTGCATAACCGCCCCGGCCGGGTAGCCAGAAAGCGCGAAGGCTGCATCAACATTGCCGTCGCTCAGCTGACTGAAACCATCGGAGTATGAGAGAAAACTAGGGGTCATGTCCTCCAGCTCCATATCGTGGAGCGGAAGAAGAAAGTTGAGAAAACCAAGCGTGCCGCCCCCGGCTGGTCCAACGGCGACACGTTTACCCTTGAGATCCTCGATGGTCTTGATGTCAGAGTCCTCAAGCACAATCATATGTAGCACACTTGGGTGCAAGGCCGCGACTGCCCCGACATCGATAGCGCCGGACTTGTAGGGGCCCTTCCCATTGATCGCCAGGACGGCCAGATTGTTGTTCGTGATGGCAATCTCAACTTCACCGGCATCCAAAAGACGCGGATTCTGAACCGACCCACCCGTCACGACAGGAACCATCGAAATGTCATCGCCGGCGTATTTATTAACCAGGTTCGCGATGCTTTGGCCCATTGGATAGAAGGCACCGCCAAGGCTCGCCGTACCGATGCGAAGCTCCTCCGCGTCAGCGCCCGTTGCTGCCAATAACAAGCCCGCCGCAAACGCGGTTTTTTTCATTAATCTCAACATTTCAGTCCTCCCAAATTTTCGACAAGGATAATCGAGATCACTTGTCTTTCAAGATTTTTTATCGATATTTTTGCCCCAAATGGGAATTAAATCGACATATAAGAAATTCAACCGCTTCCCGAACGACTACGCATCAGAAAACGCAAACCAAACTGGATCAGACATGCCACGCTACAGCTTGTCGCTCACTCGACACGTTTCCGACAAAGCAGAAGTCCATCAAACCCCGAATGGACATCATGCGATCTATGTGTTGGAAGGTCTCTTGGGCATTTCAGGCACCAGTCTAGAAACAGGTGACGGCTTACACTTGCAAAATCCCGCGCAGATCAAAACCGACAACAGCCCTGCGCAATGGCTTTGCTTTCGCCTGGCGGATGAAGTGCCATGCGACAGATTGGATGGTGAGTTACTGCTGTCCGAGGTAGTTGAGCTGGAGAGCACCGCGCATCTTTTGCGCTTGGACACGGTCAGTTTTCCCATGGGGGCCTGCGCATGGCGTCACGTCCATCCCGGGCCCGGAATCCGATACCTCGCGAAAGGTCGTCTGAAGCTTCAGTCAGACGACCATGAACAGCTCATGGAAATTGGCGACAGTTGGTTTGAAGCAGCCCAATCGCCAGTCAGAGCAACGGCGGACGCCGCAATCCCTGAAACGCTTTTCGTACGGTTGATGATCCTACCGACTGAATTCGAAGGACGTCCGACGATCAACATACTTGATGCAGAGGATCGCCTTCGCCCACGTTTACAGACGACAAACCGCATCATCGATGAGATAATCACGCTTCAGGTTGGATAATGGTCAGACAACGAGGACGATCTCCAGTCCTCCGCTGGTTCTGCCGGCTCTGAGAACAACTCTGCGACCTTTATCGCTTCGATTGCGCAATACTCATCTTTGTCGGAGGTATCCCCGCTGATCCCGACCGCGCCAATTGTCACCTTGTTGGCGTCGCGAATTAGAACACCACCTGGAACCGGAATGAGACGACCGTCCGAAGCTGTCGCGAGTGCCGCTTGAAACGTCGGCCGCGCGGACAGTCGGTCACGGATAAGGCGACTGGAAATCCCCATCCCCAGCGCGCCCCAAGCCTTGCCGAAAGCGATGTCATACCGCAGCACACCAGAGCCATCCTCACTCTTGGCAGCCACCAGTTTTGCTCCTGCGTCAAGAACCACAACAGTGAGTGGCAAGAGCTTCTCAACGCGACCGAGCCGCAGCGCTTCATCAATAATCACGTCGGCAGAAGCAAGCGGCAAGCTTGTTTGAAGATGCATCTCGATTTCCTCAATTGCTCAACAAATCTGGCAAGATTGTAACGATTTCCGGGAATGCTAGCAGCGCAATAATGGTCAGCACATCGGCAATGAAGAACAAGGCAATTCCACGGAACACTTGAGGCAACGAAATACTCGGCTGAACAGCATTCACCACGAAGCAATTCAAACCGATCGGCGGTGTAATCAGGCAGACTTCAGCCATCTTGACCACGATGATGCCAAACCAGATTGAGTCGAAGCCAAGCGCGATCACAGCTGGGTAGACGACTGGCAGGGTCAGCAAGAGCATACCGATCGCATCCATGAACATCCCGAGGACCGCATAAGCCAGCAGGATGCATATCATGATCACCATCGGTGGCATGTCGAGCCCGACAACCCATGCCGTAAAGGCTTCTGGAACGCCTGAGAACCCAAGAAAACGAACAAAAATCAGGACACCCCAAATGAGCGCAAAGATCATGGCGGTCAGCTTCGCGCTTTCCATCAGCGAACTCTTGATGGTCTTGAAACCTGCACCGCGCAGCAGAGCGAGCACGAAGACAACGGCCGCGCCGAGAGCCCCTGCCTCTGTTGGCGTGGCCCAACCGCCGTAGATCGCCGTAATGATGATCAGAACCACCAGGAACACGGGCGAGACGCCCGGCAAAGACGCAAACCGCTCTTTCCAGGTTGAAGGCTCGACGGCAGGGGCCTGTTCCGGGCGCATCATCGCCCAAAAGACGATAATGGCCGCATATATAAGCGCTGACACCAGGCCAGGCAGGAACCCTGCAAGCAGCAGGCGCCCGACAGATTCCTCAACGATGATCGCATAGATCACGATGATCGCCGATGGCGGGATCAAAGTCGCAAGCGTGCCGCCGGCAGCAACAACACCTGCCGCCAACTTCTTGTCATAGCCGTAGCGCAACATCTCAGGGATTGCGACGCGAGCGAAGACCGCAGACGTCGCGGTTGACGCTCCAGAGACGGCCGCAAAGCCGGCTGTTGCAAATACCGTCGCCACCGCGAGGCCGCCAGGAAGCCAGCCAAGCCACTTGCGGGCCGCATTAAACAATTGCCCTGTCATTCCCGCATGAAATGCAAGAAAGCCGATGAAGATGAACATTGGCAAGACGCTGAGAGCATAAGTCGAAGACTTGGAATGGGGCACAGTTCCGACAATGCCGGCCGCGCCGCTCCAGCCAAGAAGCTCAATCAGGCCCAGAAGCCCGACGACAGCTGCCGCAAAGACAACCCGAACACCGAATACCACCAGGACGAGCAAGAGAGTCAGTGCGATGATGCCGACCAGAAGCGGATTTTCGAACCCGATACCCAGGATCATTTGCCGTCTCCTGACCGGGAAGCTTCGCTTTCGGCAATTTCGCCGCCCATGGCATCGTGCATCTCATCTTCAGCCTGCTCAGCCGCGCCCTTGACGAAGATCACTCCTACAGGATCGCGTTGAGGGTCTACGAACATTCTCATGCTGCCCCAAAGCTGCACCGAAAGACGCAGGAACCAGATAGAAAAGGCCACGGGAACGAGCAGCTTTGACGGCCAGACAGGGAGTTCGGCATCGATCGTTGAATCGCCAAGCGTGTATGAGCGCAAGAAATGTTCCCCCCCGTACCAAATCAGGACGCCGATGATCGCCAGCCCTACAACCGTGCCGAAGATCTCTGCGGCCCAAAGGGCCCGGCCATGAAGTCGGCCAACGAGCAGTTCCATGCGGATGTGAGCGCCTATGCGTTGGCAATAGGCCGCTCCGAGAAACGCCATCCCCGCCATAGAGAGTTCAACCAGATCGATGTAGCCCTCGATTGGCGCGTTGAAGATCGTTCGACTGACGATCTGCACAACCCCGAGCACCATCAATAAGAAAATGGCGCAAGCAGCCAGAAGGTTCGCGGCGTCCTCAACGGGCACAAGCAAACGATCCGCCGCACCGAGCCATCCGGCCTTTTCCTGGGATTTGATCATTTTGGTATGTTCCAATCGGCGAACCGGACTGCCCGACCAGCAGACAGACCGGCACGCATCTGGCATCGTCCTTACTTCGCGGCTTTAGCGTCCTCGGCATATTGCCAGACAGCATCAAAGAGCCCCTGCGCGTCGAACTTGTCCTTGTTTGCGTTGATCCATTCGTCCCACACCGGCTTGCCCGCTCTCTCACGGAACTCAGCAAGCTGCTCATCGCTGTAGGTCACTTTGGTCAGACTTTCTTCGAACAACGGCAGGTTCTTCTGGTCTTGGGCTGCATAGGCTTCCTGCTCGACCTGCATGACCATATCGCGATTGTTCATCAGGAATTCCTGATACTGCGGTGGCAGGGCCTCATAAGCAGTCTTGTTGAAAACCCAACCGCACTCGGAGGTGCCAGGCGCTAGGTTCGACGTAAACCAATCTGCTTCTTCATGAATTTTGAAGGCAACGTGCGCGTACGTATATGGGAAGGCGGCCGCATCAAGAGCACCGCGTTGAAAGGCGATGGCGGTTTCGCCGGCCGGCAACGTCTGCTTTACAGCGCCGAGCTTTTCCATAGCGGACCCAAGGCCGCCGCCGGCGCGAACACGCAATCCCTCCCAGTCGGACAGATCGTTGGGAGCCTTGCCCTTGCCGAGCACTTCGTATTGAGGCAGCAATCCGGAGACATATGGAATGGCGTTCCAGCGTTCCATGTCCGCTACGATCGCGGGATGCTCGAACAACTTGCTGCGGACATACCGGTCTACTTTCGGATCGCCGAGCGGCAAGAACGGAAGTGAGAAAACCATCCACGCCGGGTTTCTGCCTGGATGATAGAAATTACAGATTGCAGCGCCCTCAAAGGCGTTGACGGTCAAACCGTCGAGATTCTCACGCGCCTGCGCAAGCTGACCACCATAGAAAATCTTGATCTGAAAATTTCCGTCGGTCTCCGTTGCGGCTAGCTCCGACAATTTCTCCATCCCCGCGGACAGCGCGCGAGGGTTTCCCCACATGGAAAGTTTCCAGAAGACCTTTGGGCCATCGATATTCGCAGCAAGCGCGCCGGTCGCAGATGCAGAAACAAGCGCAGCTGCCGCGCACAACAGGTTTTTGATTTTCTTCATCGAGTTCCTCCCTCGTTCGGGCCCGGTCAGTCAAACCGTCCTACAGAGCTTGAAACATTTTTATCGATTATTTGCAATTATTTTTATATTTATACTATATTTCCGACCGCAGGCGATGCGACCGATATCGCTTGTCACCGATAAAATCGGCTCTATAACACTGACCGAAAGTTTGTTTTCGCCTTTAGTGATCATCTTCAGTGAAAACGATCAGAAACAAACAATGCCGCGTCTACAGCGTGATAAATACGAATCCTCGATTTTTTTCGTCCAAGGCCTCATCTTTCAGCAATGAACAAAGACATTCAAACGACAGAGCTTGACGCGCAGACAGCATCTGCAACGCAAAAGGCCTATCTTGCAATTCAGCGCATGATCGTGGTCGGCGAAATCTCAGCTGGAGAAAAGCTGAAGATCGGAACCCTGACCGCAAAGCTTGGGACCGGTGCCTCACCGGTTCGAGAAGCCCTCAGTTTGCTGACATCGGACCAGCTCGTCGAACGCATTGACCATCGCGGTTTCCGCGCAGCCCAAACCAGCCGGGAAAACTTCGAGGAAATTCTGGGACTTCGCTGCGCACTAGAAGACAGAGCGCTCAGACAGAGTATCGCCAGAGCAACCAACGAGTGGGAGGAGCGCCTTGTGCTGAGCCACCACAGAATGGTCCGGCAGCCGCGCGAGGACGTAGAGGCATTCGAAGCGCTTCACAAGACGTTTCACATGACCCTGTTGGACAATTGTGGCTCGCCGATCCTGATACGCTATTGCAGTCAGCTCTATGATCTCAATATTCGCTACCGATACATTGCGGGCCAAACCGTCAACTATCAGTCACGAGATATCGGCGCCGAACACCAGGCGATCCTTGCTGCGGCAGTCGACCGCAATGCCGGCCTCGCCGCGGAGCGGCTGATCAATCACTATCGTCAAACCGGGGCTTTCCTGAACGGCTTCTTCAGCCGCATGGAACCTGTCGATTTCTGACCGACAGATTCTCCAATTAGCATTAGCGTTCGCTCAAGTGTGGTCTGGCGTCAATACCAGGTCGAACGTGACCGTGTGATATGCCTCGTCGACCTTCCCGCTAAGTTCGAAGCCCTTCGGGAAGGTGCCAGCCGGCATGTCCACATAGCTCATCACCAGATCCTCGCGAACCCCGAAAACAGTGTCTTCGTCCAGATAAGGATCATCATCCGGAAACACTTCCGTAACCAAAGGTCGGAAGCCCTTCGCCTTGACGATGAAGTGAAGATGAGACGGGCGCCATGGATGTCGCCCGGTTGAATTCAATATACCACCGACCGGCCCATCGCTTGGTACAGTGTAGCTAACTGGCTTCACGCTTGTAAACGCATAGCGGCCATCCGGCCCAGTCGTTTGTATGCCGTGAAATGAGTAAGTGTCCTGCTCAGGATCCTGACTGGAGTAGAGCCCGTTCGGTGCTGTTTGCCAGATGTCGACTTCTGCACCTTCAATCGGATTCCCATCCTGATCGCGCACTATACCCTCTGAAATGAGGACAGTTCCTTCAAAATCGCCCTTAAGGTCACCGCCGATCGCAAGCGGTGGCGCTCCCGAAATATGGAATGGACCAAGAACACTGGATGAGGTGCCACCTGGAACGGTGTTGATCATGTCGACTAGCGACGACAGGCCAAGAACATCCGACAGGAGTACAAACTCATGCCGTTCCTTATCGGAGATGTCGCCAGCCCATTCCAGAAACTCGATACCTTTTTGCCATTCAGCATGTGTCAGGCTGGTTTCCTTGGCAAAGGCATGAAGATGGCGCACCAGGCTTTCGAGGATCGTGCGAAGGCGTGGGTCTGTATCCGGCCCGAAGTACCCCATGAAGACATCTGTTATGTTGTCTTTGGTGACGTTGCGCATGGACGTGTCCTTAGTTCAAAATGGCGAGGCTAAGCGCAGGAAAGCGGATCAACAAAATCAGGACGATCAACATGACCGCCGCGAAGGGCAGCGCTCCCATGAAAACGTCCTTGAGTGAGATCCGGCTGTCATTCAGCGTCGCCTTGATGACGAAGCAGGAAATGCCGAGAGGTGGCGTGAGAAGACCGATTTCGGCGCCAACAACTGTGATGATACCAAACCAGACGAGCGAAAGTCCCATCGGCTCAATTAGAGGCAAAAACAGCGGCACGACGATCAGGATAATAGAGGCGGTATCGAGCAAGGTGCCCAACACCAGCATCAACAGGATGTAGACGACCATGATGGTCACGAAGCCATAGTCGTTACCGACGAGCATGTCCGAAAGCTCATTCGGAAGACCAGCCAGTCCGAGCATACGGCTGTAGATCGAGGCAGCCGTGATCAGAAACAGGATGGCCGCAGAGATATGCCCGGTTTCAATCAAAGCTTCCCAGAACCCCTTCAGGCTCATGCGGCCTCGCAACATGGCGATCAAGAGGCCAGCCAGCGACCCTGCGGCCCCTGCCTCAACGGGCGTCATCCAGCCCGTATAAATCCCACCGAGCACGATAAGGATCAACGTCAGTGTCGGCAGAGTCTTGGAGGCAATTTCCGACCAAGAAAGCCACTCATAACCATCTGCCGGACGGCCACCTACAAAGCTTGGCCAGAATTTACCCATGGTCCAGATGCTTGCGACATATGCAACCGCCAGCATCAACCCGGGAACAACACCGGCGAGGAACATCTCGCCGACAGATTGCTCGGCAACAAACGAATAGATGATAAGCATCGCCGATGGCGGGATAATCATGCCGAGCACAGATGACCCGGCCACGACGCCAACGGCAAATCTTGGATTGTAGCCATAATGCAGCATCTGGGGCACGGACACTTTGGCAAACACCGAGGCCGAAGCAATGGATGATCCTGTCACGGCAGCGAAGACGGCGTTGGCCCCGACGGTCGCCATTCCGATACCACCTTTGACGCGTCGGAAACCGCTGCTCATCACTTCATAGATGTCATTGCCCAAACCGGCTTTGGAGACGATCAGGCCCATGAAAGTAAAGAGGGGAACAGTCGCGAAAGTGTATTCCATCACGCTATCGCCGACAGCGATCTTAAGAAGGTTCATCGCGAGATCAAAGTTGTCTCGCATGAGCCAGATGGACACGAAAGAAACAACAGTCAGGGCGATAGGTATATAAACGCCCAGATAGATCAGGGCGACGATTGCAAGAACGGAAACCGTTCCGATTTCAACTGGACTCATTCCTCGCGCCCTTTCGCACTCTTGTTCGAGATGGCGAACGCATCCGGCTCAATGCCCAAGAATTTGATTGCAAAAAGCACTGCGCACAGAGCAGCGCTACAGACGATCGTAAGTTTGATAGGCCACCAGGGCGCGGTGAAAACACCGGGAATGCCGAAGTAGTCGTTCGTGTGCCACATTTCCACGAACTCCGGCCACAGGGCGACGGTGATCAGGACCATAATCATACAGGACAAGAGATCTATCAGCCGGCGGATCACTCCGGCCAGCCTCGGTCTTGTGAGTCCAAGCAAGATCAAAAAACCATCGGAACGAGTGAGCCTGTTGGAGCGGACCACGTCTGGAAGCTGAAAGAAGACAATCAGAACCATGGAGAACTGAACCACTTCAATCGCTCCGCGAAAGGGCATGTTGAACGCCCCTCGCGCCACGACATCGAAGTTCACAACGGCAACCAGCCCAAGAACGACGAGCGTTCCGATGACGTTGGCTGCCGTTGCGATGCGGTTCGCCGCAAGCGACAGGCTCGAAAGGGCGGTAGAGACGACACCCGTCATACAAATTGCCTCTTCGAGCTCTGATTTTAGACTAGTTCGACAGACCGGTTGACCAGTCACGAACACCTGAATAGCCGCCGGCTTCAAGCTTGGCCAAATAGGCTTTCAGCATGCCAGAACCGTCCTGGCCCTTGCTGTCCAAACCGGCCGCCCACTCTGCTGCGATGTCAGGCATCGCCTCGGCCCATTCAGTCCGGGCAAGATCGTCGACTTCAACAATGCTGCCGCCGGCATCCATGTACTTCAGGAGCGCTTCACGCGCGCGGTCCATGGAGATCTCGGCGATATGATCGCGGTACTCAACGGCGACCTCACGCAAAACGGTTTTGACTTCGTCTGGAAGCTTGTTCCAATAGTCCTTGTTGACCGTGACCGTCTTGGAGTTCACCGCGCCAAAATCAACTTTCAGCATGTAAGGGGCAACCTCAGCGATCTTGAAGGTTGCAGCAGCTTCAGGCCAGAGCATCGCGGAACCTACAAGTCCGGTCTGTACCATGTTGTAAAAATCGGTCAGACCACCGCGCACACCAGCGGCGTTGTTCAAACCTTCGAGGTAACGAAGGTTCATACCGGCACCAGCGACCTTCGTCCCATCCAGATCCTTCGGAGACGCAATTGGTTGGCTGCTGAAAACCTGGTAGCTGTCAAGAACGACGCCCGTCGCCAGGTAAACCTGGTTCTGCTTGTCGAATTCATTCTGCATGGCAGGGAATTCTTGGGCGATCTCATCAACGGCCTTTGCAACCACACGCGCATCAGGCGCGACGAATGGGGTCACGGCTGCCAATGCCTGACTGGGAAGCTTCGAAGAGTGGAAAATCGTTGTGACGATACCAATATCACCAAGGCCAAGCTGGATCCCCTCCAGAACCCCCTTTGGCTTCACAATCGCGCCGCCGTAGCTCTCCTGCCAATCCATCTTGTAGTTGCCGGTCTCGGCAAGCCGCTTGTCGACTTCAGGGATAAAAAACTCTGAAAATTCTTTCACCCAGAGCGCGCGGGCCGGGTAGCCATCGATTACGACTGCACGAATGGTCTCTTGCGCAAATGTTGGCATGGCCGTAGCGCAAGACATAGCCAGACCGAGCGCGGTCAGCTTGAACAAGTGTTTCATTTCTCTTCCTCCCAATTTTGCAGGCCTCACCCTGCATGCACGTCAACTCGCCACCCACTCGATGCTGAGAGTTGTTCCCACCTCCTGAAACAACTCCGACAATGGGCAGAACCTGGCGACACTTTCAGAACCTCGTCGCAGGCCGTCATTCGAAAGTGACCCACTGAAGGACACTTTCAGGCTGATAGACTTGGTTGGGACGTCAATCTCCTCCTCAAGAGCAGTCCCAAGCCTATCAAACTCACTTGCAGCGGTGAGCGTCAACTCACCTAAATCAAGCCCGAATGCTTGGCACACTTATGGCCAATCACATAAGTGCTGCAGATCAACCCTCCGATTGCCGCCCCTGTTGACTTGGACCCGCCAAGCTCCTCGGGCCATCGATGGTCAGCACAAGATCACGAAACAAAAGGTCCGCGCGAGACCAGGAGCCCCTGCTCCCATTCTCCCGTAAGCCGTCAGTTTCCGTGCCCCTCATCGACAGCCTTACCTCAAAGAAAGCTGCAGACCTGTTCGAACGTGAACCTCGGCAGCTTCTGAAACAATGCAGTTTCGTCGGCGTACCCGAGATTGCAGAGGAAATTCGATTTCCAGCCGTTTTCAGCAAAGAACTCCTCATCAACAATCGTATTTGAAAAGCCGGACATAGCTCCAACATCGAGACCCAGCGCTCTCGCCGCGATCATGAAGTATGCGCCCTGCAGAGTTGAGTTTCGAAAGGCGGTTGCTTCGGAGTGCTCAGGCTTTCCCTCGAAATGCGGCCTTCTGTCCTCGTGCGGAAACAAATACGGCAACTCGCGCCAAAACTCCGGGTCATAGGCAATGATAGCCGTCACAGGCGCTGCCTTCATCTTGTCGATATTCTTGGCTTTCAGAGACTTGGCCAAGCGATCCTTGCCCGCCTCGCTACGCACGAAGATAAAGCGTGCAGGACAAGAGTTCATACTAGTCGGCCCAGTTGCCGTAACTTCGTATAGCGTGCGTAGAAGAGCTTCAGGCACATCCCGATCTTGCCAGGCATAATGTGAACGCGCCTCTCTCAAAATCAGATCGATCGAGGGATCATCAAGCCGGGTTTTCGACGCGCGCAAGTCGCGCACGACCGCCTGCGCATGAGCACGGGCCAACTCCAGCGCGTCTCCAGTTAACGCACTCATTCGGCAGCAACCTTGCCGGCAAAGTCGGCCTCATCAACAATCGGGCTGGCGCAGATGCCAATTCCCTCGACCTCTGCTTCAACCACCTCTCCAGGCCGCAGCCACCTCGGAGGCGTCTTGGCATGACCGACGCCAGGGGGAGTTCCCATGGCAATAAAGTCTCCTGCTTCCAGCGTCGTATATTCCGAAATGGTCGCAATGGTTCGCGCGACCGACCACATCATGTCAGAGGTATTCGCACTTTGAAGGATTTCCTCGCCAACGCGGCTCTCGATCTTTAGACCAACCGCGCCTTCCGGCAGCTCATCCGGCGTCACAACGAAAGGCCCGACTGCGCCGGTCTGGTCAAAGTTCTTGCCTGGCGTCCACTGATGAGTCTTGCGCTGATAGTCGCGGACGGAACCGTCATTGAAAACCGTGTAGCCAAACACGTGTGACAGAGCGTCTTGCTCTTTGATGTGCCGTCCACCCTTGCCAACGATAAGCATCAGCTCGACTTCATAGTCGAGTCGCTCAGAGCAGGTAGGACGAACCATAGGCTGCCCCGCGGGCATCAGCGAATTGAGAGACCGCATGAACAGGGCCGGATAGTCCGGCACGGCGTAGCCGCCCTCCTTAATGTGATCAACATAGTTCAGTCCAAGACAGATAATCTTGCTCGGCTGCTCGACTGGCAACGCCGGCTCGATCGTAGACACAGGAACCTTTTCCTTTGCCGGCGCGCCCTGCGCAACCAGCGCCGCTAGGCTCGGCGACCCGATCAAGCCCATCAGGTCAGAACCAACATCCGGAAAGGCTGCTGTGAGATTCGTTGCAAGTTCCCCTTCAACGAGAAACACTGCGTTGTCCTCACCCGTATTGCCAACGATCAGTTTCATCTCGGCTCCTTGCTCATTTCTTCAAATTTTGACTGATCATTAATTGACGATTTTTCAATCACGTGTCAAATAATATCGATATTATTTTCACACGCACATCAGAGGTCAGCAGCATGCCCGCATGGGACGCATACAAAGAAGTCGCTAGGAAACGCGGGGCACTTGCGCTGGAGCTGTTTGCTGTCGAATCTGTTCCCGCCGGCGGCCCGGCCTCCGTTCCTGAAAACGTCGAAAAACACCTTGAGTATCAACAGGAGCAGGAAAGCAAAGGAACCTTGGTTTTGGCAGGGCCCGTTTCGAATGCTGCTGGAGATTTGATGGAGGGAGCAGGCTTGATTATCTATCGGGCTGCTTCGATAGAAGAAGCGCGTGCGATAGCAGATGCGGATCCAATGCACGTGTCCGGCGCAAGAACATATTCCCTGCGCCGCTGGCTCGTCAACGAAGGCTCTCTGACGATCTCGGTTGGTCTGTCGACGAGGTCGGTCTCACTCGCCTAAGGACGGCGAGTACTTGCGCCGCGGTCTCCAGCAAACTCAAGAGTATTTGCCGGAGAAGATCTGGTTAAGCTCAGACAGCGCCTGAGCGGCTAAGACCAAGCGATCTGACCTATCCCATACGCTCGGACGCAAAGGAACCAGGTGAGGCCGGGAAGACAACCGTCTTATTGCCATTCAAAAATGCCCGTCGATGAATATGGGCATGGACAGCACGCGCGAGCACCTGGCTTTCGACGTCGCGCCCAAGGCTAACGTAGTCATTCTGCGACTGGGCGTGCGTCACACGGATAATGTCCTGCTCAATAATCGGCCCTTCATCGAGGTCCGCAGTCACATAGTGCGACGTCGCGCCGATCAGCTTTACCCCTCTTTCATAGGCCTGCCTATAAGGGTTTGCGCCCTTAAAGGATGGCAGGAAGGAGTGATGGATGTTGATAATCCGTCCCGACATTTTCTCGCACATGGCGTCCGACAGAACCTGCATGTAGCGCGCCAGGACAATCAACTCGGCGCCAGTCTCCTCAATAATCCGTATCTGAGCTGCTTCAGCGTCAGGCTTATTATCTTTGGTGACTTTGATGTAGTGGAAGGGAATGTCATGATTGACGACAACCTTCTGATATTCCAAGTGGTTTGAAATGACAGCGACGATATCTATTGGTAGTGCGCCTATCCTCCAGCGATAGAGCAGGTCATTCAGGCAATGGCCGAAACGCGAAACCATGATGATAACCTTCATCTTGCGGCCTTCATCATGGAAGTCAAAACTCATGTCGAATGCATCCGCCGTCTCGACAAATCCATCGCTTAGCGTTTCGAGCGTTGCTCCGTCTTCCGAGACAAAACTCATCCGCATGAAAAACATGTCTGATTCAGCATCATCATATTGGGCGCTGTCTGTGATATTGCACCCATGCTGCGCCAAGTAGCTTCCGATCGCCCCAACGATGCCTCGCGTCGATTTGCATTTCACGATCAGACAATACTTGGTCATTGCGCTGTTCCACGTCTTTAAAAAACCGGTGCAGAGAGCCCATTCGAAGGTCCTTCGGACCTCGACTTGCTCAAGAATTGGCGGCCAAGATACTCATCGCCAAAACTGGCGATAGTTCCCAAACCGACATTCAAGCACTCGATTTAACACGTGCCGCGACAAAATTAGAGCTCGCTAGAGCCAACAACCGACGCTCAGCGAGGAACAGCTTCATCGAACTATGAAAAACAGACGTGCAGCAGGTTTTCGCGCGTCTGATCCGACAACCGCTTTGAAGCATTGGCAGCGACAGGCGCCAAGGCGCGCTACTTCTTGGAACAAGCCTCAAAGCGCGCGCGGGTCTCCGCACTTGGGGGATACAGGCCAATGATGCTTGAGCCTTTAGCGACTTCGTCCAGCACAAATGCCTCAAAAGCCTCCATGTCCTGGATCTCTGCGGCAATCTCTGATGCCATATGGAGCGGAACAATGATCACACCGTCCGCATCGCCAACGACTAAGTCCCCAGGAAACACAGGCGCGGTACCACAGCCAATAGGAACATTCAGATCAATGGCATGGTGCCTGGTCAGATTGGTGGGTGCTGACGCGGCCGCACAATAAGCCGGAAGCCTCAGCTTGCTGATTTCACGGGTATCGCGCAAACCACCATCCGTCACGATACCCGCACAGCCGCGATATTCCAGACGCTTGGCAAGGATCCCGCCAGCGGATGCAGCCGACGCATCGGCGCGGCAATCCATGACCAGCACATGTCCCTCGGGAACCGTTTCGACCGCGACACGCTGCGGGTGCTCCGGATCTCTGAAGACTTCAAGCTGATTGAGGTCTTCCCGTGCAGGAATGTAGCGCAGCGTAAAAGCCTGCCCAACCATGTTAGGCCGGTCACCACCAAGCCGCGAGACCCCTTGAACAAAGTTCGTCCTAAGCCCGCGTTTGTAGAGCAAAGTTGCGATGCTAGGGGTCGATGCGTTTTTAAAGACTTCGAGAACGGCAGCGTCCAATTTTTCAATATTGGTTACCATTGCGTGGTCCCTCCTTGTGCGTCAATCGAACATCGCTGGCAGCGTCAGCGATATCGCGGGAACATAAGTGACCAATATCAGGGCAACTAACAAAGCCAGGTAGAAGGGCCATATGGTCCTCAAGGCCTGCTCGATCTTGACCTTGCCCACGGCACACCCCACGAAAAGGCACGTACCAACCGGCGGTGTGCAAAGACCCAGACCCAGATTTACAAGCAGCATGATGCCGAACTGGATCGGATCCATCCCGATCTCACGCGCGATCGGCAGGAAGATGGGCGTACAGATAAGGATCAGAGCCGCCATATCCATGATCATCCCAAGCATCAGCAGCATGATGTTGATCATGAGAAGAATGATAATCGGATTATCCGAGATCGTGACCAGCATATTGGTCAAAAGTGTCGGCACCTGATAGAGCGCAAGCAGATAGGCGAAGGCACTGGCAAAGCCAATCAGGATCATAACCATAGACGTCGTTCGCACCGCCGAGGTCACCGCCGTCACAAAGGATGTCCAGGATAAAGAACGATAGGCAAAGACGGTCAGAGCCAGGGCATAAATCGCACCAAATGCGCCAGATTCCGTGACCGTAAAGACACCTGACAACACGCCTCCGACAATAATCACCGCTGTGACCAGACCAGGAATTGCAGCTCCTGCTGCGATCAGTGCAGCACGCCATCCGGGGAACGGCTCGGCGGGATAGTTGCGCTTGATCGCAACGGCATAGGCGGCGATTGCAAGGCAAATGCACATCAGCATGCCGGGAACGACGCCTGCGAGAAACAACTTGGAAATCGAAATGCCGCCGCCTGCAGCAACCGCGAAAATGATCATGTTATGGCTTGGCGGAATCACGATGCCCGCGATCGAAGAGGTCACAGTCACGTTGACCGCGTAATCTCCGCTGTAGCCTTTTTCCTTCATCACCGGAATAAGGAGAGAGCCAAGAGCGGAGATGTCAGCAACCGCGGAACCAGAGATACCGCCAAAAAGCATGCTCGAGAAGATGTTCACGGATGCAAGGCCGCCGCGAACATGGCCGACGAGGGCAGAAGCGAACCGAACCAGCCGCGCCGCGATGCCACCGTGAAGCATGATTTCGCCGGCAAAAACGAAGAATGGAATTGCCAATAGCGAGAAAACCGAGATGCCCGAGATGGTTCTCTGGAAGGTAATCAGAAGCGGAAAGCCTTCATAGAAGAAGGCGGAAGCTGCCGCAATCCCCATCGCGAAGGCAACAGGCACGCCAAGCAGCAGACAGCCGCCGAACGCGCCCAGCAAAATTGCGAGACCCATGACTTAAAGGCTCCGTTCGTCGCTGGCATCAGCGGTATGAAACAGTTGGATGATTTGCAGAACGCCACGGGTTCCAGCAAAGAGGCAAGTGAAACCGCCACACAAAAGCGCCGGCAATGTGCGGAAGCTTTCGGGAATGTTGAGCATCGGAAGGTTGGTAGACCATCCGAACCGCATAAGCTCAAGACAGGCGACCATCATGACGACGCCGAAAGCGGCCAGAATGATGTCTGCAAGAGCGCTTGCAATTTCACAGAAGGGACTGCCGAGCATCTCTCGAAAAAGGGTAACGCCAAGGTGGCTGTTTTCATGCACACCCGTGGCACTGCCAACGAAAGCGATATAGCCAACGAGGAGCAACGAAAGCTGCTCGACCCAAGTCGGCGTAACATTGAGAACATAGCGCCCGAAAACCAGCCATCCAAAAATGACAACAAGCAGAACGAGCGAGAATGAACTGGCAAAGAGACAAATCTTGCTAAGGACATTCAAGGCACGGCTCAGCGCGCCAACGGATTGCGTTTCTTGAGACACGTTTCCCACCCTGTGTGTTTGAAAAAAGACCTGTGGCATAGACAAACGCCACAGGTCACCACGGCCGATTTGGTTGATGGGAGAATTAATCCGCGTTGCGGATCAGGTTTACCAAATCAGTCAGGTCCGGATTATCTTCCAGGAAACTATCATAGACCGGGGACATTGCATTTTGGAAAGGAGCCTTGTCCGCGATCTGGTTGACTTGGGTGCCACCAGCAAGAACTGTTTCCATGCTCTTTTTCTCACGCTCACCCCAAAGCTTACGCTCAAGTTCAGCGCTTGCCTTGCCAGCTTCAAGCACGATGGCCTGATCTTCAGCAGACAGAGCATCGAATGTGACCTTGCTCATGCAAAGGCACTCGGGAATGATCAAATGCTCTGAAATCGAATAGTATTTTGCCACTTCGAAGTGGTTGGTGGATTCATAGGACGGCGGGTTGTTTTCTGCGCCATCAACAACGCCTGTCTTGAGAGATTGGTAAACCTCAGCAAACGCCATTGGTGTTGCATTGCCGCCAAGAGATTCAATCATCCCAACGAACAGGTCGTTGTTCATGACGCGAACCTTAAGTCCCTCGACATCAGCAGGCGTATTGATCGGCTTCTTGGAATTGTAGAAGGAACGAGCACCAGCGTCGTACCAGCCAAGCGCAACAATGCCTTTTTTCTGAAGTCCGGCATCGATTGCCGCGCCTGCTTCGCCATCCATCAAGCGATACATTTGATCAACGCTCTTGAAGATGAACGGCAGCGAGACAACATTCGCTTCCGGAACAGCCTGCCCCATCGGCCCGAGGCTAAAGACGCCAAAGTTGATGATGCCCAAGCGAACCTGCTCGATTGCATCCGGCTGGGATCCAAGAACTCCAGAGTGATAGACTTTACCGGTGATGCGGCCGTCCGTCTTCTCGGTTACTTCCTTCATGAAGGATTCCATCCCATGCGATACAGGATAGTCGTCCACATGGATGTTCCAGCCGCGCCATTCGACAGCCTGAGCAGCGGATACCGTGGCAAAAGGAACGGCCAGAGCGATAGCCAGCGTACTGGCACGCGCCAGGCTAGCAAGAGATGCCATTGATTTCATAAATTCCTCCCAAAATGGATCTAGCGCCCTCCAAAGCGCTGAAGAGATATAATCTCATTTAATCGATTATATCAAGAGATAATATCTCTTTTTAGAAACAGGACTTAAACGCTTCCATCCCATCCGCACAGAGCTTATGCTGGTCGCTACAAATAAAAATGCCGGACGCGGCCTTGGGAGGACAAGCAATGCAAATGAAGGAAACCGTTGCAGCGGCACCCCCTCAGAATAGGGGCGAGACCGCCCCTGAAAGAAAGATGTCTTTGACCGAAAAAATCCAGTCAAAGCTTGGGGAAAAGATAAGGACCGGCGAGTTTATTGTAGGCGAAAAACTACCCCGCGAGAAGGACCTCGTCGCCTCCTTCAACGTTAGTCGCACAGTCATCCGGGAAGCACTAGCGCAGCTGCGCGCTGAAGGGTTGATTGACATACGTCACGGCGTCGGCGCCTTTGTTTGCACTCCGCCGACCCAAGACACAAAGATCCCCTTTTTACCGGACAACCTGAAGAAGAGATCTGATCTCTTGGAGCTTCTGGAGTTGCGAAAAGGCGTTGAAATCGAAGCCGCGGGGCTCGCCGCCCTTCGCCGATCCCCAGCGCAGCACGAACGCATTCAAGAGGCCTTTCAGGACTTTTGCGGCGCATTGAAACGCGAAGAAGATGCCGCAGCCAAGGACTTTGACCTGCATCAGCGCATTGCCGAGGCAACCAACAACCGTTTTTATCTTGAATTCCTGGACTACATCTCGCGTCAGGTCACCCTCGACGCACCCAGGTCCCTCTACGGCGGCGAACAATCGCGCCGGCTGGATCAGCTGACTGCTCTCGAATCAGAACACCGGGATATCGTTGATGCAATTCAGATGCAGGATGCGGAGAGGTCGAGATCTGCGATGCGAAAGCATCTAAAAGCGAGTGAAGAGCGTTTTCTGACGCTCAAGGAATAGTATACACACGCATCTCTCCGCCGATTGGGTTCCCGCAGCCAGGATACAGTGCAATGAAGACGTCGTTGCTTTCGCCGCAAGGAATGTCTGAGACAATGCTCAGCGGGACCGTGATCAAGCCGGGTGAGTTTACGCTCGAACCACGGCTAGCGCCCGTCGAGGCGCCCGAAGGCTGGGTACTGATAGACATTGAGGCTGCCGGCATTTGCGGAACCGACTATCATATTCTTGAAGGCAAGCACCCCTATCTGAAATATCCGCGCGTCATTGGCCATGAACTCAGCGCACGTGTCTACGAAGATGGTTCAGGCTGGCGCGCCGGCGATCTTGTCGTGGTCAACCCATATATCTCCTGTGGCGAGTGCAGGGCATGTAGGCGCGGCAAATCCAATTGCTGCGGTAACATTGAAGTGCTGGGTGTTCATCGCGATGGCGGTCTCTGCTCACGACTTGCGGTTCCAGCCGCGAATTTGTACGCGGCAGACGGGCTCTCGCCCCTTCAAGCGGCAATGGTCGAATTTCTGGCTATTGGCGCACACGCGGTTCGCAGGTCGGGCGTTCAGAAAGGCGACAGAACACTTGTCACTGGCGCTGGCCCAATTGGCCTTGGCACCGCTCTTTTTGCCCGCCTCACGGGTGCCGATGTTCACCTCCTGGACCAGAGCACCGCCCGTCTGGAGCAAGCACAGCGCCTTTTCGGTTTCTCGAAGACCCATAAGGTTGGCAGCCCAGTTCTTGTCGGTGACCTTGTCGACGGTTTTGACGTGATTTTTGATGCCACCGGCAGCGCAAAAGCAATTGAGGCAGGATTTCAACTTCTCGCGCACGGCAGCAGCTATGTTCTCGTTAGCGTGGTCAAGGATGACATCCGCTTCAATGATGCAGAGTTCCACAAGCGTGAAGCGCGCATCATTGGCAGCAGAAACGCGACTGCGGAAGATTTCCAGCATGTCATGGCAGCCATCAGGGATGGCCAGATAGACACTGATGCGCTCTGCTCGCAAACCATTCCCCTGGAGGGCTTCGCTGAGCACTTTCCCAGACTGACCCAGGATCGTGAAACGCTGATCAAAGCGATCGTGACTCTATAATCGAAAAACACACGGATACGGCCTTCCTTTTG
This sequence comes from Labrenzia sp. CE80, assembly GCF_009650605.1. Classification (NCBI taxonomy): domain Bacteria; kingdom Pseudomonadati; phylum Pseudomonadota; class Alphaproteobacteria; order Hyphomicrobiales; family Stappiaceae; genus Labrenzia; species Labrenzia sp. CE80. Next base: position 416,502 of record NZ_WAJT01000004.1, on the reverse strand, counting down.
AAAACAATCGCCTGCACATTGCTGAAAACGACCTTGTCCGAGACTTGGCAGGTCTTTGGTGGAGAATCTCTCGACAGCATGTGCCGAAACGCCTGAGATCAGACAGGCCCTGCGAGGCCGAATTGTTTGGCCACAGGAGTATTGTTCCCGTCTTGGTGCTGAGCTCGACAAGAAGCCATAGGCGGACAACAAGCGCAGCGGACTGTCGACAATTATGGCGAAGTTTTTGGGGCTGTCGCCAAGGGTGGCACGGCACCACTTACCCGCATCTGCAAATACGCCGAATCCATCGTCCGGCCCGGTTTCACCTTCAGGCACGGCCGCATGCCAGAAGATATGAACATCAACTGCGGGAACATAGTCGACGGCCTGCCGATGGAAGCGAAGATGAAAGAAATCTTCGATCTCGTCCTTCGTCTCGCTTCTGAATAAGCGACCGAGAGTGAAGCACTCAGCTTTGGCGAAGCAGTATTCGTCCCGTGGCGAACTGCAACCGTTCTCTAAACCAGACAATCAAGCTCTTAGACGCGCTTTTTACACTAGCGCGCAAGCGCTCTTGCGACACCTCGAATTTCAGCGAGGCCTCTAAGCCGACCAATAAGGGGATAGCCGGGCGCAGTCTGCCGGGCTAGGTCATCTCGCATGGCGTGGCCATGGTCAGGTCGCATCGGCAGGACACGGCCGGAAGCTTTTTCGATCTCAAGAACCGCACGCACGACCTCAACCATGTCGACATCGCCATCGAGGTGGTTGGCCTCATGAAAGCTCACGCCATCCGCCTCACGTTTTGTCGCGCGCAGGTGTAGGAAGTGAACCCTCTCACGGTGCTCCCGAAGCATCGCTGGCAGGTCATTCTCAGCCCGAACTCCATAGGACCCCGTGCAGAACGTAAACCCGTTCGACGGGCTTTCACTCATCTGCGCGATTGCAGCCATATCTTCCGCCGTCGAAACCACGCGCGGAAGCCCGAAAAGCGGACGAGGCGGATCATCTGGATGGATTGCAAGCTTTACACCTGCCTTTTCGGCACGAGGGAGAACATGCTCAAGAAAGGCACGAAGATTGGCTCTGAGCTCAGCAGAGCCGATACCGTCATACGCCGCAAGTCTCTTTCGAAAACTCTCTAGCGAGTAACTTTCCTCCGATCCAGGCAGGCCAGCAATGATTGTATCGATCAGCCTGTCACGCTCAGCGGCATCAGTTTCGGAAAACCTTACCTTTGCAGCACTTTGAAGTTCCGCTGAATGATCTTTTTCGGCCCCGTCCCGCTGCAGGATGAAAAGGTCGAACATCGCAAAATCAACAGCATCAAACCGCAGGCATTTGGCGCCGGTTTCGAGCTCGTACACGAGATCGGTGCGGGTCCAATCGAGGACAGGCATGAAGTTATAGCAAATGGTCCGGATGCCGCAGGCCGCCAGGTTTTCAAAGCTTTCAGCCCAATTGTCAGCAAGACCCCGCCAATTCGCTGCGCCCGTTTTGATGTCTTCGTGGACGGGTATGCTTTCCACCACCAACCACTCGAGACCGGCTTCGCGCACAGTGGCCTGGCGTTCTTCAATTTGCTCGCGAGGCCAAACGACCCCATTTGGCAAGTCATGCAAGGCAGTCACCACGCCGACAGCTCCAGCCTGACGAATGTCGGACAGGGTCACGGCATCTTCTGGCCCAAACCAGCGCCAAGTCTCAATCATAAAAATTTCCCCGGGAAATTAGGCTGGTCAGCTTTCAACTGTTTCCCAGCCTGTTTATCTAACCTGAACAATGGGTTGGAAAAGGTAGCCGTCGAAAGATGGATCTTCGACATCGGACAACTCCATCAAGGTTTCGCGCACATTCTCGAGATGTTGCCACATTGCCTGGCGGGCCGCCTGAGGGTCCTTGCATTGCAGAGCAGATAGGATGACCCGATGGTCATCTAGCCAGGAGCCACGATAATCCGCGTTAAAGATGCGGTCATGCAGTCGTGCCCACATCGGACTCTGCTCGCGCTTGCGCCACAGTTCCTGAACCATGTCGACAAGAACGGAGTTCTGGGTCGCCTCTGCAATTAGCCGGTGAAACATCTCGTCGCCGCTGTAGTCCGGGTCGCCGATTTCGATGCCGTGCCGCTCGACTTCAAGAGCTTCGCGCATGCGAATGATATCGCTCTTGGTCACCATTTCTGCCGCAAATGCCGCAATGTTGCTCTCCAACAACTGCCGTGCCTGAAGAAGTTCAAACGGCCCAATATCGTCTCGCAGCGGTGGAGCCGCCTGGTCCGGACTTGTGCTCAGATAGATCCCAGAACCCTTGCGAACTTCTACAAGACCCTCGATCTCCAGCATTATGAGCGCTTCACGCACCAACGATCGAGACACGCCAAACTCATCAGAGATCTGGCGTTCGGACATGAGCCGTTCGCCCGTCTTCATGCCGCGCTTGCAGATTAGCTGGCGCAGCTCACAAGCAACATCCTGATATCGGCGCGTGGCGCTCATTCAGCGGCGTCCTTTTCCCTCATTTCGGCATAAAATGCCCGAAGCACATCGAAAGCAGGCTTTCTTGTCTTCTTGTCCGCTGCAATCAAGCCCTTACGATTGAAGCCGCGTTGAAAAACGTTCTGACGCCGCTCAACACGGAAATCATAAAGAATCCACGGCGAAATTCCCTTAATATACGAAAGTTCTCTCAACGTTTCGATTTGTCTTTCGTAGACCTCACGCTGGTAATCGATGCTGAAAAGGCCGGATTTAGGGCCTAAGTCTGTGTGATCACCATCCGCACCGGTCTCCGAAATCACGACCGGGCGATCAGGATTCGAGTTCTGGCCAATAGAGATCAGTTCGTCGAAATTTTCTTCATACCAGCCATAGTATTCATTTAAGCCAATCACATCGATGTGACTTGCCAACCGGTCTTCGACCTTGAGCTTGGCATGGTTTACCAGACACGCCGCTGAAAGAAGGCGCGTCGGATCCTCTTCCCGCGCCAGCTCCACCAGACCGCGCATGAATTCAAGCCTTGCGTCCGTGTCTGGGTTTTCGTTCCCCACCGACCAGATGATGACACTTGCCCGATTACGATCCCGCCGGATCAACTCGCGCAACTGGTTTTCCGCATCACGCCGTGTGTCTGGATTGGCAAAGTCGATAGCCCAATAGACCGGAACCTCCTCCCAAAGGAGAAAGCCAAGTTCATCTGCAATTTCCGCAACGCGTTCGTGATGAGGGTAGTGAGCGAGCCTCAGAAAATTACAGCCCAGCTCGCGCGCATCGGCAAATCGCCGCCGAAGGTCATCTTCACTTGCACATTTGCCGATTGCCTCATCGTCCTCGTGCACTGAGATTCCACATAGAAAAAGAGGCTTTCCATTGAGGTAAAGTTCCGTGCCACAGCGCTCGATGGTTCGAAAACCCACCTTGTCTTGCACACGGTCTCCGCCAGCTTCGACATCAATGTCGTAAAGCTTGGGCGTATCAGGTGACCAAAGTTCTGGCGAGACCTTGAAAGCGATATGTCCACGGCCGTGGTCAAGCGCAACCTCCGCATCGATGTTCAGCTCCGGGATGCGAACCCGCGCTTCTTCAGCAGGCCCATCCGCGACAACGGAAACGCAAATGCTGTCATCATCCAGTCGGGCGAAGACATCGCGGATAACCGTTGAGGCTGTCTCATAGAGAGCGACCTCGCGGTAAACACCACCGTAATTGAACCAGTCGGTGTTTCGCATAGGTACGCGGTCCAAAGTCCGTGTGTTGTTCACACACAGCATGACCCAATTCCGCCCCGGCACCAGCGCATCACTCACTTCGACGCAAAACGGTGTTGAGCCGCCGTAATGATTGCCTATGAACGTGCCGTTGATGAAGATCTTGCAGTCATATTGAGCCGCGCCGATTCGCAAAAAACGTCGTCTCCCCGGCGACAGCTCATCGACAGAAACAGACTTCGTGTACCAGGCAGACCCTTCGAAGAAATACCATTTCTCCTTCAGCATCTGCCAGCAGGAAGGAACCGGCACAGTCTCGCCCTCATAGGGATCGTAGTCCCAGGGCTCAACCCGCTCTTCCGGAGCTTCAGGCAGCATGGAGAACCATTTCTGCCTAAGCCCGGTGTCGAGCAGATCGACACAAAAGTTCCACTCTCCATCCAGGGAGCAGCCTTCCCGCCCCCTGGTGAAGATCAGCGTTTCCGCATTCAGGTTCTGCAAGTTGTAAGGACGGTCATAGTCCTCATCATGCAGACACTGAAGGGCATTATCTGCCAGATCGGAGCGCTCGAGCATGGGCCTGTTCCTTGGTCCGTCGTCGTCAGTTCACTGCCGCCTTGATGCGGGCAATCAGATCAGCGAGCTTTTCCGACTTCGCGGCGACTTCTTCGTGCATCGGTAGAACCGCTTCCACGAAAGGCGCTTTCTCAACGGTATGAACGGTCACGCCCAACTCTTTCTGCGCTTCTTCGATTGCGGCGTCCGAAGCGGCGTTCCAGGACTTGCGATGCGCTTCCATTGATTCCAGTGCTGACTGACGCAGCGCGGAACGCTGGTCCTCAGTCAATGCATCATAAGCACACGAGGAAATGACAACGACCGACGGGATCATGGTGTGCTCATCAAGCGAGAAGTGCTTCGCAACTTCGCCGTGACGAGCCGTAGTCAGAGCAGTCGGGTTGTTTTCCGCACCATCAACGACACCCTGCTGCAAAGCGCTGTAAAGCTCGCCCCAGGAAATTGGCGTCGGGTTGCCGCCGAGCAGTTCAACCATGCGAATTGCAGATGGACTCGGCTGCACGCGTATCTTCATGCCTTTCAGATCAGCTGGGCTGTTGATCGCACGATCACCGTAGAAGGAGCGCGCGCCCTCGGTATAGAAGGCAACGCCGCGAAAGCCCTGCTCGGATGAAGCATTCAGAATGTCAGCGCCGATTTCACCGGTGATTACATCATTGAAGTGCGCTTCAGATTGGAAAATGTAAGGCAGGTTGAGTGCAGAGTAGCTTTCCTCGAATGCTTCGAGTTCAGAAGCATTGGAACGCGCCATTTCGAGCGAACAGTTTTGCACCAGCTCCATGGACTCGCGCTGCGTACCAAGCTGACCATTCGGATAGATCCGGATCTTGACGTCACCGTCGGTCAGTTCGGAAACGCGATCAGCCATGATTTGCATGGAGATATGCACCGGATGTTCCGGCGGGTTGTTGTGGTTCAAGCGCAGAGTTACAGCCTCTGCGGTCAGGGTTGCGCCCAAGATTGTGGTCGCAGCAAGAGCAGTAACGCGTGTGAAATTCACCATTGAAATCCCTCCCAGGGTTTACTCGCATTCTCATGTGAGATGCGGTTCAATCTACATTGGCCGGTTCGACCAAAACGCTCCATCTGGTCAACCAGTCCAAGCTAGAACATTTGTCAATTTCTGAAATTAGTCAACCAGTGAGATAAAACTGGTTGACCAGTTTGTCTTTCTCGTGGTTTTTGGCCTAACATTACAGGAACGCAAGACCAGCGACGGGAGGAGTGCGCCATGTGTCATCCAGCTTCCATAGATCTTTGGAGACATGCCAATGCGTAGCACCGTCGACTCGACCCTGAGGTACGCGCTGGTTCTGATTTTCAGCATCCTGGTCGTATGTGTTGTCTGGCAGGTGGTCAGCCGCTTCATTCTCGGCACGCCGAGCACCACCACAGATGAACTCGCTCGTTTTCTCTTTATGTGGCTCGCCTTGATCGGCGGCGCCTACACGCTTGGCCAGGGGCGCCATCTCGCCATCGACCTTCTAACGCTGCAGCTAAGCGGCAAGCGCAAGCTTTTGTCCGAGCTCGTGATCTTGGGCGTTGTCGCTCTATTTTGCGCGATCGTCATGGTCTATGGCGGCGGACAGCTTGTGGCAAAAACTCTGGCATCTGGTCAGGTGACCCCAAGCCTGCAAATCCCGATGGGATATGTCTATGGCGCGATCCCCTTCGCCGGTCTGGTGATGATCTACTACTGCCTGTCCTTCGCTTTGGATCTCGGATCGAGCAAGTCCAGACAAGACGACGAACTCGCACTTGGCCCGCTCGACTAAGGGCACTTTATTCTAGGAGTTTAACATGGCCAGTGCGGCTCTTCTGCTCTTCGGAGCATTCGGCTTGCTAACAGCAATCGGTGTTCCGATTGCATTCGCAATCGGCGCGGCGGCAGCAATCACTTTCTTGCTGTTCATGGATTTCAACCAGTCGGTCTTCATCGTTGCACAGCAGATGGCATCCGGTCTGGACAGTTTCACACTTCTTGCCATCCCGTTCTTCATCCTCGCCGGAAACATCATGAACCGCGGCGGAATCGCGATGCGCCTGATTGCCTTTGCGAAGGTTCTGGGAGGCCGGCTTCCAGGAGCGCTCGCGCATTGCAACGTGCTGGCCAATATGATGTTCGGTTCGATCTCCGGCTCCGCTGTCGCTGCAGCTGCTGCCGTTGGCGGCGTGATGTCACCATTGCAGAAAAAAGAAGGCTATGACCCGGCTTATTCGGCCGCCGTCAACATTGCCTCTTGCCCGACCGGGCTTTTGATCCCCCCTTCAGCTACGTTGATTGTGTACTCGCTCATCACCGGCGGCACCTCAATCGCGGCCCTTTTCGTAGCGGGCTATTTGCCGGGTCTTCTCATGGGCCTCAGCCTTATGATCGTTGCCGGGATCATCGCCAAGAAGCGTGGCTATCCACTTGCACCGCGCTCGACATGGCAAGAGGTCTTCCGTGCGACAGCTGATGCGATTCTGCCGCTTGGTCTGATCGTCATCGTCATGGGCGGGATCATCAGCGGCGCTTTCACGGCGACCGAAGCATCTGCCATTGCTGTGGTATACACCCTGCTTCTTGCTCTTGTTTGGTATCGTGAGATCGGAGTGAAGGATCTTCCCTCGATCATCACGGAGTCAGCCGTGACGACTTCGATCGTTCTTCTGATGATCGGTGCCAGCATCGCCATGAGCCGAGCCATGGCCTTTGGTGACATTCCGTTTGCGCTTTCAGATGCATTGCTCAGCATTTCCGAAAATCCGATCGTGATCCTGCTCGCAATCAACATCGCACTGTTGATCGTCGGCACGTTCATGGACATGACGCCAGCCCTCCTGATCTTCACTCCGATCTTCATGCCGGTGGTTCGCGACCTTGGCATGGACCCGGTTCACTTCGGCATCGTGATGACCTTCAACCTGTGTATTGGCATTTGCACGCCGCCGGTGGGCTCCGCGCTCTTTGTCGGCTGTTCGGTCGGGGGAACCAGCATCAGCGCGGTTATTCGGCCACTGCTTCCTTTCTACGCAGTGCTTTTCGCCCTGCTGCTTTTGGTCACTTATGTGCCAGCGATCAGCCTCACCCTGCCACGCCTGCTTCTTGGATACTGATGAAAACCCTTTCGAATTGGACACTTCTAAGCACAACCCAGACCGGCGTAGAATTGGAGGTAGAAGGCAAACATCTTCTGCGCATCTCCGTCCTCGAAAGCTCATTGTTCCGCGTCTCCCTGTTGAAGAACAAGGAATGGCGGCTGGACCGCAGCTGGACAGTCGCGCCGGGCGGAGAGGCTCCCCAGGAGGGCCGACATCGCGACAGCCTTGCCGGGTTCTCCCGCCCAAGCTGCGAAATTGAGGGTGGAGAACAACTTCGCCTCCAAACGGACTCGATCCGGCTGACTATTTCGCAGCCATTGCATTTTCGTTGGGAATGCCGGATCGGCGGCGAATGGCGGAAGTTCGCTCAAGATCGCACGACCGGTGGGATCATGGCAGGTGTCCGCGATCACAGACACGCCCATTTCCTTGCCCGTTCTCCCGAAGAGAAGATATTCGGGCTTGGCGAAAAGACTGGCCTGCTGGAACGGTCAGGTCGTCGCTATGAAATGCGCAATCTCGACGCAATGGGCTATGATGCGGAGACGACCGATCCGCTCTACAAGCATATCCCCTTCACGCTGACGTGCACCGAAGCCGCTGGATGTTGGTCAATCTTTTACGACAACCTGGCCGGCACATGGTTCGATCTCGGCAATGAGCTGGACAACTATCACAAGCCTTACCGCAGCTATCGCGCTGAAGACGGCGATCTCGACTACTACATGCGTTGGGCGCCTGAGCTGGGCGAACTTGCGACAGAACAGGCAAAGCTGACGGGCGGCACCGCATTCCCGCCGCGCTGGACGCTTGGATATTCGGGCTCAACGATGTCCTATACGGACGCGCCTGATGCGCAGGCACAGCTCGAGGGCTTCCTGGACCACCTCGCTGAGCATGACATCCCCTGCGATAGCTTCCAGCTTTCCTCAGGCTACACCTCGATTGGCGACAAGCGCTACGTGTTCAACTGGAATACGGAAAAGGTTCCAGACGTCCACGCCATGACCGAAAAGTTCCATGACGCGGGCGTTCATCTGATTGCCAACATCAAGCCATGCCTTCTCCAGGGCCACCCGCGTTACGAAGAAGTCGCACAGGCTGGCCTGTTCGTCTCTGACAGCGAGGCCGATCAACCGGAACGCTCTTTGTTTTGGGATGACGTGGGATCGCACCTCGATTTTACCAAGAAACAGACAGTTCAATGGTGGCGGGACAACGTCACACGTGAACTGCTTGACAAGGGCATCGGCTCAACCTGGAACGACAACAACGAGTATGAAATCTGGGATGACGGTGCGCGCTGCCATGGATTTGGTTCCCAAATTCCAGTCAATCTGATCCGGCCGGTTCAGCCAATCCTAATGACACGCGCATCAGAAGAAGCACAAAAACGCCATGCGCCCGAGAAGCGCCCATATCTGATCAGCCGGTCGGGCGCGCCAGGTCTGCAGCGCTATGCACAAACCTGGACAGGCGACAATCGTACCTCTTGGGAGACCCTGCGCTGGAACATTCGGATGGGGCTCGGCCTATCCCTGTCGGGTTTTTTTAACATCGGCCATGACGTCGGTGGGTTTTCGGGTCCCAAGCCCGACCCTGAGCTCTTTGTCCGCTGGGTCCAGAACGGCATCTTCCATCCACGCTTCACGATCCACAGCTGGAACGACGATCAAACGGTCAATGAACCGTGGATGTATCCCGAGGTGACCGACCACATTCGCGCGGCAATCAAGCTGCGCTATCGGCTCATCCCTTATCTTTATACCCTTCTGTGGCGTTCCTCAGCGTTCAATGAGCCAATCATCCGGCCGACTTTCCTGGAGTTTCCAGGAGATGAGAACTGCTGGCTGGACACTGACGATTTCATGCTCGGACGCGAGCTGCTCGTCGCGAATGTCGTGGAGCCAGGAACCTCAAGCCGCGTCGTCAGGCTTCCGGAAAACCCTCCCGGGTGGTGGGACTTATTCAAAGGCACATGGCATGCTGGCGGCAAAGTCATCAAAACACCGGTCGATATCGGAACGATCCCGGTGTTTGTGAAGGCCGGCGCGATCATTCCTCTCGGCATTGGTGCAAACAGAGCAGACCCAAGGGCCGAGGCCGGCCGGGAAATCGCGCTCTTCCCGGTTCCCGGCTCAGGAAGCAGTAAAGGTGAACTCTATGAAGACGATGGCGTCGCGGTCGATGCGCCCTACAGCCACCTGCGTTTTTCGCTGAATTCGACAGACGACAAACTGTCGCTGAGTTGGGTCCAGAATGGGACCGAGCAACCTGTCCACAAAGAGGCCTTGCTGACACTACCGGCATCTGAAACCCGCCCTCTTTGGATACGCGATCAGGAGCAATCCGCGCCAGTCATGGCAAATCTCGTCGATGACAGCGGCAACAGCTGATCACGTTACGCAAGAGGCGGAATACAATTCTGCATGGCGACGCTCCGATACGAGCGTCGCCTATTTTTTTGAGCACATCATTTCCGCAGCGAACCGCCGCTGCCCCGCTTTCCGCATGATTTTTCCGCATATGGCCCAAGCCCGTTCCACCACTGTCATATCGTCGTAGTGAAGCTGCGATATTCCTCGTATTGCACACGTGTGCAAGATCTTCTTCGGACCTTCCCGTCGCTCACGGCGGAAGTTTTCTCAGCAAGCGGGTAATACGATGACCAACCTGTCTTCCAAACTTCGCCAGTCCACGGCAGCCGCCGTTCTGGCTCTTTCTGCAACAGTCTTCACCGGCAATGCCTTCGCCAAGGACCTGACCATCACAGTTTGGGCCGGCGGCTCAAATGATAGCGATGTCTATCGCCTGGATGCGATCGAAATGGCAGCCGACCTACTCACACGTGAGTGGGAAATCCGCGGCAAAGACCTCAACATTACAGTCGAGAAAAAGCGCGATTTTGCCGGTTGGTCTGAATTCAAACAGGCTGTAACGCTCGCTGCCGAGGCAGGCACCGCACCGAACATCGTCGTCACCAGCCATCTGGACATTGCGCCTTGGAGCCAGGCTGGCTTGATCGTTCCGGTCGAGGACTACGTCGATCTTGATGCTTGGCCTTTGAACAACATCTACGACAACCTGATGGAAATCACGACCTACAACGGCGTGGTTTATGGTCTGCCACAGGATGCCGAGTCCCGCCCGTTCTTCTTCTGGAAAGACACCATGAAGAAGCTTGGCTACTCGGACGAGGAAATCGCTGCTCTTCCGGCCAAGGTCGAGGCAGGCAAATACACACTGCAGAACGTTCTTGAAGACGCCAAAAAAGCCGTCGACATGGAACTCGTCGAAAAGGGCTACGGCTTCTACCCGCGCGTTTCCAATGGCCCAGACTACGCACAGTTCTATCAGTCTTTTGGCGGTGAACTGATGGACAAGGAAAGCGGCAAGCTGATCCTCGACAAACAGGCCATGACGGACTTCTACCAGTTCTTCGTTGATGCAGTCGAAGCTGGCGTAACCCGCAAGAACCACATCGGCACAGAGTGGGACCAGTGGTATTCGGAAGTTGCTTCCGGCAAGGCCGCAATCTGGCACGGTGGCACCTGGCACTACGCCCGCTACACCACCAAGGAAGGCCTCGACGATTTCTTCGGCAACATCGAGTTCTCGCTGATCCCGGCTGGCAATGAAAATGGCCGCGCCAACACGATCACGCACCCGCTGGCATATCTTCTGACCGCACAGGAAGATGAAGAAGCTGTCGAGATTGCTGCTCAGCTTCTCAAGATTGCTTCCGAGCCGCGCATCAACACGCTCCATGCGATCAAATCGGCCCACCTGGGCATCGCGAAAGAGCAGTCCAACATCGAACTCTATGCGAATGATCGCTGGGCCGCAGAAGCAACCGAGCGTCTGCTCCCACATGCCAACGCGCAGCCGAACAACCCCAACTACGGTCAGTTCTCCGAGATCATGTTCAAGGGTCTCGAAACAGCCTGGACCGGCACCAAGTCCCCGGCAGAGGCTGTCGCCGAAGTTGAAGCTGAAATGCAGGCCGTTCTCGGCGACGACCTGATCGTACGCTAATCAACCCCACCAAGACCCCGGGCGATCGATCGCCCGGGGTTACCTGCTTGCGAGGTTCCGATGCGACGCGCGCACCTTCTCGGGCTCGGCTTCATGGCGCCGGCTCTCCTGATTGTCTGTCTGTTTTTTCTGGCGCCGGTCATCATGACCGCGGTCTTTTCCTTCACCAACATGAGTTCCGGAACCGGCATCTCGGGAGGCGCTTACGAGGTCACCGAAAAGACGGTTCGCCAGTTGCCAGAACGCGGATTTCCGCAAGCCAAAGCAGAAATGCTGGCGCAGGATGTTTATCGCATCGACCCTGCCGGCCTGACCGCCCTGGAGGCCGGATATGGCAAGGCTTTGGCGGATGAGGTTGGCAAATCACTTTCCGGAAAAACCTTCAATGGCCGCCGCGATCTCGAGCGCGCCTTGAAAAAGATGAAGGCCCGACCTCGCTCCATTCGGGAAATCAAGGTCGCTGCCGACCTGTTCAAGCGCTCCGTCCTGAACACACGCTATGAGACCGAAGACGCATTCGTCGCCGCCATCGCGGATCTGGATCTTAGACTTGATACGTCCGAACGCACCCTTCTTTCCAAGGTTGCTTACACCGGCTGGACCTGGACCACAGAGAATTACGAGCTGATCGCGACATTACCTTCAACAATTAGAGCGGCGGCAAACACGCTGACGTACGTGGGTTTCACCCTTGCATTCAACGTCGGCTTTGGCCTGTTTCTGGCACTCGCGACCTTTTATTTACCTGGCGCGCAGGCCGCAACGTTCCGCGCCATCTGGATCCTTCCGCGCATTTTGCCCCCGGTCATTTACATCATGATGTGGAAGTGGCTGACCTGGGATACAGGCTTTATCTCAAGCTTTCTAAGCAACTTCGATGTCACCCCGCGCAACTGGATGCTGCATTCGGATATCAATGCCTGGGTCAGTGTCGTGTTGATTAATGGCTTCGTCGGCGCATCTCTTGGAATGATCCTGTTTTCAAGCGCACTTCGAGCGATTCCCTCGTCCATACTGTACGCAAGCGAGGTCGATGGCGCATCACGCCTGCAGCAGATCTGGTACATCATCCTGCCGCAGCTTCGCTGGCCAATCCTCTTTACGACGGCCTATCAGACGCTCTCGCTGCTCACATCCTTTGACTACATCTATCTTTCGACCGATGGCGGCCCGGGCAGCTCCACAGAAGTCTGGGCGCTCTACACTTTCCACACCGCACTGAACAATTACGGCGGTGCACTTCAATATGGCCTGGGTGCAGCACTCGCTCTCGTCCTTGTCGTCATCGGCATTGCCGCATCGCTCGTCTATCTCCGCCTGTTCAACTTCGACAAGCTCGTCGCCAAACCCCGTATCGAGCAATAGGGGGCCTGCCATGACATCCAACTTCAAAACCTGGCCGGTGACGCTGCTTCTTGCCGTCCTGTCGCTGCCCATCGTCATTATGTTCGCCTACCTGATCGTCGATACGGTGACGGATACAACGGCGGGATCACTGATCCCTGACCGCTTCACCCTTGAACACTGGCGTTTTCTTTTTGAACCGCCGCAAACCGGGCGCGCCGACATATGGGCGGTGACTTTGAACACGTTTCTGTTCGCAGGGTCGACGAGCCTGATCGTCGTTAGTGTTTCGGTCACATCAGGCTACGCCCTCTCCCGTCTGAACATGCCCTTTCGCAAGTTCTTTCTAGGCGGCGTTCTCACCCTTCATGCCTTCCCGACTGTCACTCTGATCATCGCCATCTTTTTGATGCTGCAAATGACCGGCCTCTACAACACTCTTATCGGCGTCATCCTCGTGAAGACCGCACTCGAGCTCCCGTTCGGGATCTGGATCATGAAGGGCTTCTACGACACCGTTCCCTGGGAAATCGAAATGGCGGGTATTGCCGATGGAGCAGACCGCTTCACGGTCTGGCGTAAACTCGTCTTGCCCCAGGTCCACCCTGGCCTGGCGGCACTGGGCCTGTTTTCATTTCTCTCCGCGTGGAGCGAGTTCATTCTACCTCAGGTCCTCGCACCAGATGGCGCGTCCCAGGTGCTGTCGACCTATATGCAGAACCTCATCAAGGATGATCGTGCACCTGACTTCAACCTCTTCAAGTCGGTAGGGCTTTTCTACGCCCTTCCTGTCATGACCATCTATCTCATCTTCAACCAGAAACTCATGAACATCTATGGCGGAGGCACGAAGGGCTGATGCGTATCGCGCTTGAAAATTTCACAAAGACCTTCGGCGACACCGCCGTCATCGAGAACATGAACCTGGAAATCGCGAGCGGCGAAATGCTCGCCCTGCTCGGCCCATCCGGATGCGGCAAGTCCACCACGCTTTTTGCTGTTTGCGGTATTCACCGGATGGACGGTGGCAGACTTCTTTTTGGTGAGAAGGATGTCACCAGCGTGCCGTCGCAAAACCGGAACGTCGGCGTTGTTTTTCAAAACTATGCGCTCTACCCGCATATGAACATCTACGAAAACATCGCCTTTCCGCTCAAGATCCGAAAAGACAACAAGAAGACAATCGACGAGAAGGTCCAGGAAATCGCAGAGCTCGTCCATATACCCGAGCTTCTGGATCGCAAGCCTGTCCAATTGTCCGGAGGCCAGCAACAGCGGGTTGCTCTGGCACGTGCTCTTGTTCGTGAGCCGGACGTTCTCTTGCTCGATGAGCCACTTGCGAACCTGGATGCAAAGCTCCGGCTGGAGATGCGTTCGGAAATTCGGCGCATCCAGCAAAAGACTGGCATCACAGCCATTCTCGTAACCCATGATCAAGTTGAAGCAATGTCCATGTGCGATCGCATCGCGATTATGGACAAAGGGCAGATCGTTCAACTGTCCACGCCCAAAGACATGTACGATAATCCAGCTTCCGAGTTTGTCGCTGGTTTCATGGGCAATCCACCCATCAGCTTTCTCGACGGGACTGTCGACGAGAATGACCTGCGCCTTGCCAACTCAAGTCAGTCGCTTCCACTTTCCTCGAACATCAGCCTGCCAAGCGACGGCGAGACCCTGAGGCTCGGAATCCGCCCCGAGCACTTTCAGCCGAACTATCCAGCCAAGCTCTCCGGCAAGATCAGCTTCATCGAAACGCAGGGGCGCGAAGTGCTCTATGACGTGACGCTGGAAAATGGCGACGTTCTGAGATCGATACAGTCGTCAGGAACGCCGCACGCAATTGGTGAATTGGTCACCTGGGGCATCGACCCGGACAAGACGCTCGCGTTTGCCGCAAATGGCAGTCGCCTATGACCGAGTACGAAACACCGAGATCTAGTTCGCTGCCGGCCTGGGTCACGGGCCCGCGAGCGCGCCCCTTGGCAATCGCGCACCGCGGCGCAAGCGCCTACGCCCCTGACAATACACTGCATGCGTTCGAACTGTCCGCGGACCTGGGTGCCGACATATGGGAAGTCGACATACAAGTAAGCAGGGATGGCATACCCGTTGTCTGCCACGATGCAGATCTGGCAGCGGTGGCCGGACGCCCAGAGAGATTGGACCACTTCGCCGCCTCGGAACTTGTCCGCATGGACACCAAGTCCGGCGAGCCAATCCCACTATTTGCCGAGGTTGTAGACCTCGCCAACTCGAAAGGCGCAGCCCTTTACCTCGACGTCAAAGACCTGGGTGCAGCACAAGCAACTCTTTCGATCCTCCAAGACCGCAAGTTCGAAAAAGCAATCTTCGGCACGACAGATCCGGACTTCTGCCGCCAATTAAAAGGTCGAGGTTGTCCCTACCTGATCTCCATCCTCATCGGCCTCGGCAAAGATGCATTCGCGCTCGCAGATATTTCCGGCGCTGACATCATCCATCCCTGCTGGGAGAGGGCTGGTGACCGGCCGGACCGACTGTTGAACGCGGAATTCTTCGACAAAGCAAATGCTCGCGGTCTGCCAATAGTCACCTGGCATGAAGAACGTCCAGATGTCGCCCGGGCCCTCTGTGAGATGCCAGTGCTTGGCATATGCTCCGACACGCCAGAGCTTCTCAAGCCCTACCGCGAAATCTTTCCCGACGCACCGCTTGTCGTGTGCCACCGCGGCGCTAATGTCATTGCGCCTGAAAACACGCTCATCGCCGCAAATGCTGCCTTTGCCGCGGGCTACGACTTCGTAGAACTCGATGTACGCAAGACCGCCGACGGAACGCTGGCAGTCATCCATGATCGCACAGTGGACCGGACGACGAATGGCTCCAGCGCTGTCGCGGACCTAACAACATCCGAACTTCTCAAGCTAGACGCAGGCAGCTGGCACTCCCACCATTTTGCCGGTACTCGCATTCCCCTCCTGACCGATATGATTGCTTGCGCAAAATTCTGGTCAAGGCAGCTCTATATCGAGATCAAGGACGCAGATCCAAAAGCGGTCGTCGCTCAGTTTGAGGCTGCCGACTTCATGGATAATTGCTTCTTCTGGTCGTTCGATCCGGACAATCTGCGCATCATCCGTGACCATCACACTGGTGCGAAACTGATGGCAAGGTTGGAAGACTACGCCTCTCTGGAGGAGTGCCTTCAGGACTTGAGGCCGAGCTTTGTCGAGTTCAACATCTCCAACGCGGACGCGAACGACCTTGCCCGGGTTCGGTCAGCTGGAGGGCGTGTCATGGTCGCGTATATGGGCAATGACACGGGGATCATGAAGAACATGCTCAACCTCCAGCCGGACATGGTCAACATCAATGATACGATCGGCTGGAGAAAGATCGTTTCGAGCCAATAACCAAGAACAAGACGTTAGATGATGGACGCAGACACACCTCGAAAGAAAGTCAACTCGCATGATGTGGCGGAGCGCGCCGGTGTCTCCCGGTCCGCCGTATCTCGAACTTTTACCGACGGCGCGAGCGTATCGGAAGAAACACGCACCAAGGTTCTGAAGGCTGCGATGGAGCTGGGATACCGGGTGAATGCACTCGCCAGGTCCCTGCATACGCAGCGCTCTGATCTGGTCGGTCTGGTCGCTGCCGATATGGACAATCCATTTCGAGCAGAACAGATTGACTGTCTGTCGAAATTGCTCCGCGAACGAGGGTTCAAGCCCATTTTGCTGCGCGGTGAAGCAACGGCGAATGTCTCGGAAATGATCGGGGCACTGCTGCAGTATAGCGTTGCGGGCGTCATTGTGACGTCGGATACGCCACCTGAGCAGATTTGCGTCGAGTGTCAGCGTCATGGTGTTCCGCTAGTCACGATCAACAAACAGGATCCCGGTGCCCCGGTTGACCGTGTCCAGTGTGATTTTGAACACGGTGGCCGAATGGCCTTTGACCATCTGCATTCAATTGGCTGCCGCAAGCTCGCGCTCGTACTGCCTCAGAAGCCGTCCTACACGATTGCCGGCCGCGCCGGCACTTTCGAAGACAGATGCCGTGAACAGGAAATCCCGCTTCAGAGGATCGCTTGCGGCCTTCAGGACTATGAATCAGGCTTGGCCGCTGCAAATCTTGTTGCCGCGAAATCAAACGAGATCGACGGTATCTTTTGTGTGGCCGACTACATGGCGCTTGGCCTGCTGGATGGCCTGCGCCATAAGCACAGCATAAAGGTGCCCGAGGATATTCGGCTTATAGGCTTTGACGATATTCCGCAGGCTGGATGGAAAGCCTATTCGCTGACGACCATCCGTCAAAGCCGGGAAGAGCTTGCCAGGAATGCGATTGATCTTCTCATCATGCGCATCGAGACGCCGGAACTTCCGCCACAAGAACACGTATGTTCCCTCGAACTATGTCTGCGCTCCACCTGAGGAAAGCGCAAACACCGCGCGAGGCAAGCGACCAGGCTTTCATCCTGCCAGACGCCCTCAGTGGATCAGGTCGATCACCTGCCGCGTGACTTCCTTGGTACCCATATCGCTGCCGAATTTCATCGGTCGCAAGAGATTTTCCTCAAAGCCCTTGTAGACCGCACTTTTGATCAAACCCGCAGCACCGGCCAATTTCGGTCGCTCAAGCTTTTCTGAGAGATCATCCAGCATCAACCCGCCACTGAGGCTTGCCGCCATCGGGTTTGACTTGTTTTGCCCCATGATATCCGGCGCACTGCTGTGAGCTGGCTGGAACAAACCAGTGTGATCGCCGATCTCTGCACAAGCCGACGTACCCATGCCGCCGACTAGACCACCAGCCAGGTCGGACAGGATGTCGCCAAACATGTTCTCCATAACAAGCACATCGAAGTCCCAGCGCTTTCGAATGAGATCAAGCGCTGTTTGAATCACACCTTGACCACAGGTCAGTGGATTGCCTTTTCAAATTGTTTTCCGGGAACTAGGGGTGACAATACCCCAACTCCTTCATCGGAAGGCATCGATTGCCAATCGCATTTGTTCTCGGCAGATAGGGCCTCCGTGCCCCTCTTCCTCGACAATCACTAGTCGGCTTGACGGCCATGATTTATGCAGGTCCCACGGCGTTACAATTGGGCCACTAAAATCTCGGCGGCCGTGGACCAACACAGCCGGAATGTCTTTAATCTCCGACATTCGTTCAAGGATCGCGTCGCCCTCTCGGAGGAAGCCGTCATTGGACCAGTAGTGCGTGACAAGTGTCGCGAACACTAACGCCCGCTCCTCATCGAACCGGTGTGATATAGGGGTGAAGTTCGGATCGAGCGAGATGTGGGTGGATTCCCATTCGTTCCACGCTTCTGCTGCTGCTAAACGGTCCAAGTCGTCGCCCAAAGCTAATCTGCGAGCATAAGCTTCGACAACCCTTTCATCTGGTGTACGGCCCGACGCCGCGTTGAATGCTTCCCATTCCTGAGGAAAAAAGCGACCGACGCCTTCGGTGATCCAATCAACTTCTGCACGGCTTGTTGTCGTGACCGCCATCAAAACTATCTCTGACACCCGCTTTGGAAAACGTTGTGCCAGAGCGAGCGCCAAGGTGGCTCCCCATGACACTCCAGCTATCAACCATGTATCCACCTCTAGGTGTCGACGAACTGCTTCGATGTCGCTGATCAAAACTTCCGTGTTGTTACTAGGCAGATCCGCTAGATTCTCTGTTGCTAGAGGTCGACTGCGCCCACATCCTCTCTGGTCAATACCCACGAGGTAGTAGGCATCTGGATCGAAGAGCTGACGATAGCTTCCAGAACGTAAGCCACTTCCGGGTCCGCCGTGCAAATAGAGCGCGGCCTTCCCCTTTGGATTGCCGGATACTTCCCAGTAGATATCGGCACTCTGATCAACGCTGAGCAAGCCCGAAGCAAACGGTTTGGACTCCGGGTATGGCATGGTGGCACCTGCAAAACGGCTCTCATAGCCTCTGCCCATGACAAGGGAATGA
Source organism: Labrenzia sp. CE80 (assembly GCF_009650605.1). Classification (NCBI taxonomy): domain Bacteria; kingdom Pseudomonadati; phylum Pseudomonadota; class Alphaproteobacteria; order Hyphomicrobiales; family Stappiaceae; genus Labrenzia; species Labrenzia sp. CE80. The sequence goes on along the minus strand of NZ_WAJT01000004.1, from coordinate 397,802 downwards.
ATGCTTTCGCAGTGACCGAGGCCCTTAGTCTTGTTTTCGTTCCGAATAATTTCAAGGCATTAGATCGTCAATCCGGCTTTGTTTGTGGCCGTTGACGATGGCGATCAGTGTGGCGGCCAAGTAGATTTGCGGATCGACGGAATCGAGCCGTTACGCTCAGTCAACGCGATTGGTCAGGTCAAAGAAAGAAGTGCCTCACAAACCTGATGCGGATCGTAATATGGCGCCGAAGACCGGCTCACAAGATCGAGAGAAACCGCCGGAATTCCAAGCTTGGCGAGGTCCTCAAGATCGCAGGCACTTGTATCTTCGTCCGCATCAAGCAGGACCAAATTCAGCAGCTGATTGTCCGAGATATCGGTGCCGGCATCTTTCTTGAGGTACTTCAACAAAATCTGGACCTTCTGTGCCACAGACAGTCCCATGGTCTCAGGATCGTCTCCAAGGCTTGGCACGAAGACTTTTGGCACATCGCGGCTAGCGATGGCTTTACCGACTCCCTCAGGCAGGAGGTTGGCCAAAACACTGGAATAGAAGCTGCCAGGCGGATAGCAAATCAGATCAGACGAAGTGATCAGCTTCTTGTTCCGCTTGCTCAGTTTCGCTGAAACCGGGGAGCGCTCGAGCGGCGACTTGCTCAAGTACAAATTCGCAATCGGCGAATCTATCGGCGCCGTCTCCTTGCCGGTCAGCAAATGCTGGCCAATGACCGAACGGCCGTCTTCAAGATCTGCCCCCAGATGCAGGTTGCCGTCAACGATGGCCCGAACGATACCCTGGACTCCAACCAGCTTCGATACAAGAAAAATGATCGGTTCGAGCTCTTTCTGCTGGTTCAGGTAACCGCCGGCGAGAATCAGATTACCGATACTGGCGCCGCGCAAATCGAACCGAGGCGGCTTGGATGCCTGGAACACCCCAAGCTGATGCATGATCAACGTGCGCATCGGTCGCTCGATCGCTTTGACAAGCGGATGGGTCCCCGCGACCATTGTTTCGAGTTCAGAGGTGAGTGTTCGCTTGCTGACGCTCTTCTTAAACCGGTGCGTAAAGAGCTCGAACACTTCTGGATGACCGAGGACACTCTCGTCCGCAAGCGCCATTAGGCGGCTGCGAAGATCGCCAATGGCAGGCATATCGAAGGCTTTACGCAACGCTTGCGAACTACCACCGGAATCAAACGGCGTAACAAGATGAACCGAGTTGAAGGTGTAGGACTTGAGCGCACGTGAAATGCCATTCAGCGCTGTCCCGCCGCTAAAAAACAGGAGCCGCGGACCAAGGTCGGGATTGCTCTTGTAGCGCCCGACGCGCAACGGGTCGGGAAAAGAAACGCTACGACGGATCACTAGCTCGTGCACTGTAGAAAAATACCCTAAACAATAGTGAGAGACGGATTGCTGTGTTGCGCGCCGCTCCTTTGCTCACAACCAAAACGGTATCGATCGCGAATGCAAGATTTCCTTACCTCAATACGGGCAATGCCGCGCACTTATATTCCTCGCGATGAGAAATCTCTGACGCATCTCAAGCAGCAACCAAAGAAATGGAAATTCAACACGCACCCCTCAAGTCGGCAAGACGCCAAGCGCTGGCCTCCCAGCTCTGTCACAAAACTGTTCATTACGAGGGATAGTGGGGGCCTTCCAACATGTCTCGGGGTCATTGATGACTAGCCTGCCGAAGTCGATCCAGGAGAACCTTCACTTCCTTTGCGCTGAAATCGGCGGGCAGCTTCAGCAGTTGGAAGCGTTTTTCAGCGTCCCGTCAGCGGGAACGGCGCGGCGCATTTTCGACCGGGCAGGCTACGCCCATAATCTAACGACCCGGATCCACAGCGACTGCATACGACGTTTGGCAAATACCAGGAAAACCGAGCGCAACCAGATTGCGTTGCGAAGTCTAGAATTTATCGCCACGGACCTTCTGCGTTTGGCCAACCTCACCCGGCAGTGCCTGCGCCATGCCGAGCGCATCGAACATTTCGAGATACTGGTTCCCGAACGCTATCCACCAATCATTCAACGCGTCCGCGCTGGCGTTGCAAAAGTCGAAGCAGCTCTTTCCAGCAACGACAGTGCTCGTGCAGTGCAAATTGGCCAGCTGAACCGCAAGGTTGCCAACGACTACAACAAGCTCTTCAAGATCTACACCAATGAGATGCGCGCCACGAAGCATACTGCGGATCTGGCACACAGCCTGTTGGTGGCCAGTGAGATCCAGCGCATGGGGACGTCTCTCCAGACGATCAGTGAAGCGCTCATTTCAATCAACATCGGCCAGGCGGTGAATTTCGAGCGCTACTTTGCCTTGCAGGGCCTCATGGCCGACTTCGAAACCAACGGCGATTATCACATCGAGGCGATCGCTGAAACGCGGTCGGGAAGTGCGATCTCGGCAATCACCGATAGCAATTCACACAATGTCGCCGCTGTCTTCAAGGACGGAGAAAAGCGCAAGGTCAAAGAAGAACGCGCTGGCGTAAAAAACTGGAACTCGATTTATCCCGGTCTCGCTCCCAAAATCCTGTCCTACGAGAAGCGCAATCAGTCCGCCGCACTGCTGATTGAACACCTGCCCGGATTGACCTTCGAACAGATTGTCTTGAATGAGCCGGATGATCTTTGCGCAAAAGCCCTCAAACAGCTTGGCACGACGTTGAAGGATGTCTGGCGCCAGACGAAGACTGACGAGTTTGCCGAACTCGGCAGCATGCAGCAGCTTTCAAAGCGCCTTGACGAGGTCTATCGTGTGCACCCGGAATTCCGCCGTACACGGAGCAACCTGGCAGGTCTCGAGATTCCTGCCTTTGAGGAGCTCATTGAACGAGCCGGTGAACGAGAAGCAGCTGTCTCCGCTCCATTTTCAGTCTACATTCACGGCGACTTCAACATCGACAACATTATCTATGACCCCGGTGAAAACCGAATAAATTTCATTGACCTGCATCGCTCTCGCTACATGGATTATGTGCAGGATGTATCGGTCTTCATGGTGTCAAACTATCGCTTGCAAGTGCTCGACGCCCCCGTCCGCCGGCGGATCATGAAGCTCTCTTATGACTTCTATCAAATTGCCCGTCGCTTCGCCCGCAAGCAGAATGATGAGACGTTTGATTACCGCCTGGCGTTAGGTCTCGGACGCTCTTTTGCCAGCTCCACCCGCTTCATCTTCGACAAGTCTCAAGCGCGCAAAATGTTCCTCAGATCCCGTTATCTGATCGAACGAGCACTCACTTGCAAAACCGGCCAAGAGCACAAGTTCAAACTGCCTGTGAAGGAGATCTTCGTTGACTGAGCCAAGAATCGGAGTGATCGGCATACCGGGAAAGTGGTCTACGGAAACACTGGCCGATGCGATCGAAGAACGTACTGGCTTCCGGCTGGTCATTGACATGGCTCAGGTCAGCCTCGACCTGGCAACATCTTCTCTCTGGTTCCAAGGTGTTGATCTCTCCGAGCTGGACGGCTTAATCGTTAAGAAGATCAGCGAAGAGTACAGCCCCCACACGCTTGATCGGCTCGAGATGCTCCGCGTTGCAGAAAACCGTGGCGTCAAAGTCTTCAGCGGCGCAGAAAACATCATCCGCCTTGTCGACCGGCTAAGCTGCACAGTCACACTTTCAAATGCCGGCATTCCAATGCCTCCCACCTGCGTAACAGAAGACCAGGATGCGGCGTTCGAGGCGGTGACGCGCTTTGGAAGTGCTGTCTTCAAGCCGCTGTTCTCGACAAAGGCCCGCGGTATGTGCGTCCTTGAAGCAAGCGCTGGCGAGGATGTCGTCCGTAGAGACATTGCCGCCTTCGCCGACGAGCACCCGGTTATGTACATCCAGCAAAAGATGGATCTGTCCGGTCAGGATTTAGGCATGGTCTTTCTGGCTGGCCAATACCTTGGAACCTACGCCCGCGTCTCGCAGTCGAAAGCCTGGAACACAACGATCGAGAGTGGAGGCAAATACGCGCCTTTCTCGCCAGATGACAAGCTGATTGCGCTCGCCCACAAGGCACAAGCACCCTTTGGTTTGGACTTCACGACGGTTGACGTCGCTCTTACGCCTGAAGGAGCGATTGTCTTCGAAGTATCGGCGTTCGGCGGTTTCAAAGGCGCACTTGAGGGCGCTGGCATAGAGGCAGCAGGCATTTATGCCGACCATGCGCTAAAGAAGGTCAGGTCATGAGCGAACTAGGCAGCCAAGATGTGATCGACGCCCTGCAGCCCAAAGGTCGGTGTTCCACGCGTTCGCCCATTCATCTGAAAGTGGGAAGCGTCGTCGTCGAAATCCGCTCCAATTCTGAGCCAGTCCTTTCAGAGCTGCGCCAGTATTTCCTGCATGTCGTAGTCCCGTGCGAAGACCCAACCTTGACGGTCTATGTTCTTGATGATCTGGATCTTCCGTTCGACGTCGACTGGTCCGACTGGGCCAGAGAGCCAGGCAAGACCGGCCGAAAGGACGCAATTTCAGATCTGCCCAATGCACGGCTTGTCCGAAAAGTGCGCACCGGTATGGCTTTCCTGCAGTCAACAGACTGGAAGATCGCATTCGGCCCCTGCAAGGCCTATCCGAACCAGGTCGTCAATTTTGTAAACACTCAGATTTTGAACCACTTTCAGCAGCTCGGTTGGGTCGGATGTCACGCAGCCGCAGTCAATTGCGGCGAGCAAACGCTCGCGATTGCCGGTCTTTCGGGCGGCGGCAAGTCGACAACCATGCTCAAGCTGATGGAGCTGGATGGCGCCCGCTATGTCACGAACGACCGTTTGCTTGTTGGGAGCAACACGCCTCATCCCGATGCGCTTGGCATTCCTAAATTGCCGCGGATCAATCCCGGAACCATACTTCACAATCCAAGGCTTCGGGGCATGCTTTCTGCGGACAGACAGGCCGAGTTGGATGCACTGACCAACGAGGAGCTGTGGACGCTGGAGGAAAAACACGACCTGATGGTCGCTGACGTCTTCGGTCCCGACCGCATAAGTCACGCTGCCTCTCTCACACACTTTTGGGTTTTGAACTGGTCACGCGAAACTGACGAACCCACGAATGTCCGCGATGTGAAAATCGAAGATAGACCTGACTTGCTGGCCGCTATCATGAAAAGCCCGGGACCGTTTTACCAACGGCCGAGTGGCCGCTTTTGGCAGGATGACAGCCCGCTTGAGCCCGAAGCCTATCTTGCAGCCTTGAAAGGCGTTGAGGTGCAGGAAGTCTCTGGCCAGATCGATTTTGACGTTCTCTTTCAGTGTGGCGAGAAACTCTTCGGTACCGGGACATGACAAGGTGCTTGGCAATTCTGGTCCGTCACGGTGACTACCTGCAGCGCCCCAACGCCCCGAGCGCGCTCCAACCCTACCCGTTGACGGCGAAGGGAAAGTCGCAAGCCCATGCTGCCGGCCTAGAAATCGCGGCCTTCTGCAAAGAAGAAAACTGGCACCTTTCGCCTGTCATTTCATGCTCGCGCCAGCTTCGCGCCTGGCAGACAGCCGTAATCCTGTCCGAGGGCCTTAAATCGGAGCTCAATCTCCCGGCAGTAGTTCAAGAGAGTGAGGAACTTGCGGAACGGAGCGTTGGAGTCTTGGCAAACCTGACGGTTGAAGAAATCGAGGCGATCATCGCAGCAGATCCGCGCCACGAAACTTTGCCGAACGGATGGAAGTCCAGCAGCGACTACAGATTACCGTTCCAAGGCGCTGAGTCCCTGCAGGAAGCAGGGCAACGAGTGTCCGACTACCTGGTGTCCCAGATGGCGGCGCTGAAGGAGAACGCAGGAACTGTCGCGAAAGTCTTCGTCGGTCATGGCGCTTCTTTCCGACACGCCGCTCATCACCTTGGGGTGATCGATTTTGACGACATTGCACGACTAAGTATGCACCACGCGAGACCCATTGTGCTGGAGGTCAACGACAAGATGTCATGGCACCTGTTACATGGCGAATGGAAGAACCGTTATCCTGATGAACCAGCTACAGACTGAAGGAACACAGGCCGTTATGATGCCTGCCCGCGAAAACAACGAGGACCTTCTGCCGACCATTCTCGGGACAAAAGCAGCCTCGCTTGGCGTTCCTGAAAGCTGTGTCCCTTGGCCTTTGGACATGAACCACTCCGGCGGTTCAACGCCCGACCAAACAGCCAAGATCCTCAAAAGCTTGAGGAAATCAGGAGAGTATGGGCAATGGAAATGGCCCAAGCGTCCAGTTGTGTTCATCTCCGATCTTCATGCCGATGCCGAAAGCCTCGTCAGGTCTTTGGTCGCCGCCGGTGTTGTTCAAAGTCATGAACACGATACCGATGACTTCGACCTGACAGACTTCGGGCGTTCTTGCGTCCTCGTCATTGGAGGCGACTGTCTCGACAAAGGGCCAAGCAACCTGGACCTGCTCAACTGCTTAAAAAGGCTGATTGAAACCGGCGTTCGCATCAAGTTGCTCGCAGGAAATCATGACTTGCGGCTCTTGCTGGGTGTTCGTGCCTTGACGAGCGACCGGTCGCCACTGACCGAACATATGTTCATCCGGATGGGCAATAAGGTGCTGCCTCTTCTGCGCGAGGTCTACGACAAACACGTCGCGCCGACCAACGCTTTGGAGAGTGCGCCGGATCTTGAGACTTGCCGTGATCGGATTTTTCCGAGCGAAGCCTGGCAAATAGATTTTCCGGAAGCTGCGGCAAAACATCTCGGCGAAGCAGCTATCCAAAAAGAACTGCGCCGTCTGAGGAAAAAAATCGCAACTTTCGAGGAAGCAAGCCTGAGCGTCGGACTGGATATGCGCATGCTCTACGCCGCTGCAATGAAATGCAAGGAACTGTTTCTGGAGCCTGACGGTCTCTACGCCTGGTTCTACGACCGGATGCGCGCGATCTACAAAAATGGATCCGTTCTCTTTGTTCATGCAGGGCTGGATGACCATATCTGCACCGAAATCGATGAGAATGGCGTGAGCCACATCAACCAGCTGTTCCGGGAACAGGTCTATCAAGACCCTTTCACGTTCTACTCCGGCACCGTCGCCAACATCATGCGAACCAAGTACCGGGCGGTTGACAAACAGCTGTCATCAAACGGCGTCGAACGGCTCCATCACGCAGGCGTTAAGATCCTCGTACATGGTCACATCAATCGCGACCGCGGGCAAAGACTGAAGACGATGAAAGGCTTGCTCCACCTCGAAGCGGATATCACGTTGGACCGCAATTCGCGAAAACTAGAAGGTCTCAGAGGTATTGGCATCGGCGCAACCATAGTCCTTCCAAATGGCAACATTGTCGGCTTCAGCAACGACTTTCCATATGCGAAAGTACTCACTCCCGAGATTCACATGACAAAGGCGGCGCTCCAGCATGATGGAACGTAAGGACAGATTTAAGCATGAGTCGATTCAGGACCGAAAAACCATTCAAAGCCTGATCACCGCGATCAACCGCGGGATCGCAAAGGGTGAGGTGCATTTCAGCGATGAAACCGGCGAAATCACCCTAAACCCGGAGGGCTTGCTCAATCTGAAGGTTACTGCATCCAAGGATGAAGCGCGTTGCCGCATGGATATCCGCATATCCTGGGCCAACGAAAACACCGACCTGAAAGATGCCGGAAAGCTGAAAGTGAAGTCCTGAAAATCAGCTTCGAAAGCAAGAAACCAATTAGGTGCGATTGTCACGCTTTTGATCCGACGCCGGACAAGGTTGCTTCAAAAGCCCCTCGCCGCCATCAGATCGCTTGAAGCTGTTTTCGCTTAAGATGCAGCCTGGAAGCCCGGGATGATCTTCTCGGCGTAGTCTGCGATGATTTTCTCTTCATCACCGCTGTCGAGATAGATGTTGAACTGAGTTACGCCTGCTGTCTCAAGCTCTTTCAGCTTTGCTATGTGCTGATCCGCAGTGCCCAGGATGGTGAATGCGTCCACGATCTCATCCGTAATGAAGTCAAGGAACGGATTGTCGCTCTGACCGTGCTTTGAATAATCATAGCCACGGCGTTTCTCGATGTAGGACGTCAGACTCGCGGGCACCAGATCAGAATCCGAACCGTATTTCTCGACAATATCGGCCACATGATTGCCGACCATTGCAGGGAACCATTTCACCTTCTCTCGGGCATATTCGATATCACCGGTATAGGCCGGCGCCGCCGCCATGATGCGGTAGCCTGACATGTCACGCCCTACTTCTTCACCAGCCTTCTTGGCCTGATCTCCAAGCCACTTACAGATACCAGGCTCTGCGATCTGCAGGATGAGGCCGTCGCCAACACGCCCGGCTGTCGCCAGAGCCTTGGGGCCGTAAGCAGCGATCCACATTGGAGGCTCATGACCAACCGCCCAAGGGAATTGCACAGGCTCAGGACATTCGCCGTATTGTGCCTCCTCGCCTTTGATCAGCTTGCGCATCACATCGGTAAATTCTTCGACCCGCTTGAGGGTCGCAGGCTTTTTCCCCATCACGCGAACGGCGCTGTCGCCTCGGCCGATGCCGATGTCGAACCGGTCGCCAGACTGCTTGGCGAGCGAACCGAAAAGGCTTGCAGCGACTGACCAGTCACGGCTGTTGGGATTGGTCACACAGGGACCAAAGCGCATGTGCTTGGTGTGCTCCATACACATGGCCATCGCGACATAGCTGTCACGCCAGAGAATGTGGCTATCGTAGAACCAGCAGTAGGTGAAGCCGGCATTCTCCGCCTGCCGCACCAGTGCTTTTGCACGGTCGGCCTCCACAAATCCCTTGAAGCAAATTCCGAATTCCATCGCGGTATTCCCCTCGGTTTTCGTTGCCGGCACCGCTACCTGCAACGCAATTGTCATGGTGGAAATCTCCAGCGAACTGGCGCCGCCGTCAACTATTTTTGACCATTTGATAAAAAATTTCTGCCGACTCCTTGATCAAAGCTAAAAATGAGGCAATCCTCAAGACTGTTCTCACCAGCCAAGGTGCAGCGTGGCAGAGTGAAGACTGGCCACCGAAAGTCTCCAAATCATGCAGGCTACGGAAGAAGCGTCCACGGGAAACAGGTATCGTGCGTGACCAAAAGTAAAATCATAGCGCTTTCCGGCGGCGTAGGCGGCGCAAAGCTCTCGCAGGGCCTGGCAGCTGAAATGAATCCGCAGGACCTGACGGTGATCGTCAACACCGGCGATGATTCAGCGCACTACGGCCTGTTTGTCACACCCGACATCGACACTCAGCTCTATACACTCTCCGGTCGGGCGGATCTTGAGCGCGGCTGGGGACGCAAAGACGAGAGTTGGAACGCGATGAACTCATTGCGCGAGCTCGGCGAAGACATCTGGTTCAACATCGGAGACAAGGACCTCGGCACCAATCTGCTTCGGACCATGCGGCTTGCCCGTGGGGACAGGCTGACCGAAATTACCATCGACTTCGCAAAGTCATTTGGTCTGGAATGCCAACTCCTGCCGATGGCTGACATGCCCGTATCGACGCAGCTTCGATGCTCTGATGGAGACTACGACTTTCATGACTGGTTTGTCGCAAAGAGAGCTGAGCCAATTGTCGAAGAAGTGGTCTTCAGAGGCGCCACCGAGGCAAGCATGACGGAAGAAGTCGCGAGCGCTCTCAGCGATCCCGACCTTGCTGCAATCATTGTGTGTCCTTCCAATCCATACCTGTCCATCGACCCCATCCTGGCTGTTCCTGGGCTTCGTCAGGCGCTCATCGATAGCCCGGCACCGGTCATCGGCGTCACGCCAGTCGTCGGAGGCAAAGCAATCAAGGGACCAACGGCGTCGATGATGCGAGGCTTTGGCCTGCCCGTGAAGGCATCGACCGCCGCGGCGGCACATGCAGATATCTATGACGGCTATTTGCTTGATGAACAGGACGCAGACGACGCGCCAGAGTTCCAGACAATCGGCACCGGCCTTCCTGTAGCGCTCGCAGATACCATGATGGTCGACATGACTGCCAAGCGCAGGCTTGCGCGAACTGCACTGGATTTCGCCCAGCGCCTTCTAAGCGAGCAAATGCCATGACGATCTGGGCACTCATTCCGGTGAAAGCTTTCGCAGACGCCAAGTCGCGGCTTTCAGGCATTTTGACACCCGAACAGCGGGCGAAACTCGCGCAGGCAATGTTTCGGGACACACTCTCTGCCACGGCGCTTGCGGAAGGCCTGGACGGCATAGCCGTTGTAACGAAGGATCCTGAGGCTGCCGAGATTACAAGATTGGCCGGCGCCTGCGTCATCGACGATCAAACCCAGGATCTGAACGATGCCCTGACCGCCGGTAGAATGACGCTACAAAACCGGCTTGGAGCCGTCGACCTCATTATCATACCGGCAGATCTTCCAGCGGTTAGAGCGAGTGATATCGAGGAGCTTGTTAAGGCACACCACGCGCCAACACAGATTGTCCTCTCTCCCGACCATGAAGGAAATGGTACCAACATGCTCCTGACAGGCGGCCTGACAGATTTTCCCTATGCCTTCGGCCCGGCAAGCTATCAGCGCCACATCAGCCAGGCCAAAGACCTGGGCTATGAAGCTACAACCTTCGAAAGAGCCCGTATCAGCGCCGATCTCGACAATCCATCCGACATTGACGAAATTTGGCAGCATGCGCCTGGTGAACATACCAAGCAGGCACTCGAAGCCTTCCGTCTCAGCAGCCATTGGCCTCTCAAGGAGGTATCATGACCCACTCACTCCGCGACCTGGACCTTGAAGCGCTGATTGCCGAAACGGATATTCATGGCCTCATGCATCGCGCCCGTGCAAGACGTGACGCGGCATTTGGGTCCCTCGTAACCTACTCGCCCAAAGTCTTCATTCCGCTGACGATGGCCTGCCGGGATGTCTGCCACTACTGCACCTTCGCTAAACCATTGAAGGCAGGCCAGAAGGTTTTTCTGTCACCTGAAGAAGTGCTTGATCTCGCCAGGAAGGGAGAGCAGGCGGGCTGTCAGGAGGCATTATTCACACTTGGCGAGAAACCGGAACTTCGTTACCGGTCCGCGAGGGAAGCTCTCGATGAGCTCGGCTTCGAAACCACTGTTGACTATCTGGCCCACGTGGCTGGCCTGGTCAGAGACCAGACGAACCTCCTGCCCCACCTCAATCCGGGCACATTGACGACTGCCGAATTCGAGAAGCTTAAACCGACGGCAGCTTCCATGGGCATGATGCTTGAGACGACCTCACAGCGACTGTCCGCGCGTGGCGGGCCTCATTTCGGCAGCCCGGATAAGGAACCTGCAGCAAGACTTGCGGCTCTTGAAGCTGCGGGAAAAGCTCAGGTTCCCTTCACCACCGGCCTGCTGATCGGAATCGGTGAAACCCGACGGGAAACCGTTGAGGCTCTTCTGGCCATTCGGAATGCACACTCGGAATTTGGGCACATTCAAGAAGTTATCATACAGAACTTCCTGCCCAAGTCAGACACCAAGATGCGCGCCTTCCCGCCGGCCGACCCAATCGAGCATCAATGGGCGATTGCAGCGGCACGGCTGATCTTGCCGATGGAAATCAGCCTCCAAGCTCCACCCAATCTCGCAGCTGGCACTGGTGAGGAACTGCTTCAAGCCGGCATCAATGATTGGGGCGGCGTCTCACCAGTCACCATCGACCACGTCAACCCCGAAGCCCCCTGGCCGAGCATCGAGAAACTCGCCAAGATCACCGCAAGCGAAGGCAAAATGCTGGCGCCGCGCTTGACGATCTACCCCTCCTTCATTCACCGGGCCGATGAATGGATCGCTCCGCGAATGGTTAGATCCGTCTTGAGAGCATCAGACGGTGAAGGACTCGCCTTTGAAGGTTCATGGACCCCGGGTTCACATCAAAAGCCGCCAGAGATCCGCAAAGGCGGCGGCGTTGATCCTGAAATCCAGGCGATACTGAACCTCGCGCCCGATGCCGTCTTGACTGAAAAGCAGATTGTCCTGTTGTTTTCCGCGCGCGGTGACAGTTTCCACGCGGTTTGTGCTCATGCAGATCAGCTGCGCAAAGCGACAAATGGCGACCGCGTACACTACGTCGTGACCCGGAACATCAATTACACAAATGTCTGCACCTATGGCTGCACGTTCTGTGCATTTTCAAAGGGCAAGACGCATGAAGAACTCCGGGGCCCAGCCTACGATCTCGATATGAAAGAGTTTTCAAGGCGCGTTTCGGAAGCTTGGGCCAGAGGCGGCACTGAAATCTGCCTGCAGGGTGGCATCCATCCCGGCTATACGGGCGAAACCTATCTGAACCTTCTGCGGCATGCGAAACAAGCTGCTCCAGATATTCATATCCACGCTTTCTCGCCTTTGGAGATTTGGCAAGGCGCGGCAACCCTGGATCTGCCGCCTACGGACTACCTTCTCAAATTAAAGGAGGCAGGGCTTTCGTCCTTGCCCGGAACAGCCGCCGAAATCCTCGATGATGAAGTTCGAACAAAGATCGCACCGGACAAGATCACGACGAATCAATGGTTTCAGGTCATGCGCGCAGCTCATTCTATTGGCCTGAAGAGCACGTCGACCATCATGTATGGCCACATCGAACAGCCGAAACATTGGGCGAGACACCTACTCCGTCTTCGCGCTCATCAACTCGAACACGGCGGCTTCACCGAGTTCGTTCCACTCCCCTTCGTTGCACTGGAGGCTCCAATCTACCTGCGCGGTCAGTCGAGGAAAGGGCCCACCTGGCGGGAGGCGGTGTTGATGCATGCCATTGCCCGCATCGTACTCCACGGTGCCATCGACCACATTCAGGTATCATGGGTCAAAATGGGGCCTGAAGGCGCGGCCGCCTGCCTAAACTCCGGCGCAGATGATATGGGCGGCACCTTGATGAATGAAAGCATTACGCGTGCAGCGGGCGCCGTTCATGGGCAAGAGTTTGCTCCATGGCAGATGGAAGACCTGATTCATTCAGTCGGGCGCAAACCATTTCAGCGTTCAACCGTATATGGCCCTGTATCAGAGGAACGTCGGCAGCGTGCCATGCAAGCCGCCCCGCTTCAGGACATGACCAACACGCCATTTAAGGCAAGCAAGCAACGCGACTGCTTGAACGCCTGACAAGACAAAAACGATTACAGCAAAGGGATCGCAATGCTGCGCATTGGATACAAAGCTTCCGCCGAACAGTTTCGGCCTCACGAACTGATGGAGTTCGCAATCCTGGCCGAGGAAGTTGGCCTCGACAGTGCGTTTATCTCCGATCATTTTCAGCCTTGGCGACACACGGGCGGCCACGCCCCGCACGCTCTCGTCTGGCTTGGAGCAGTCGGAGCAAGAACCAGCCGCATCGCTCTTGGAACCTCCGTTCTCACACCGACCTTCCGTCACCATCCGTCGATGATCGCTCAGAGCTTTGGCACGTTGGGCTCGATGTTTCCTGACCGCATTATCCTTGGAATCGGAACTGGCGAAAGCCTCAACGAAGTTCCTGCAATTGGCTGTGAGTGGCCGGAACGGAAGGAACGTTTCGCACGCCTGCGCGAAGCAGTCCGGCTGATCCGCAAACTATGGACCGAAGAGCGTGTAAGCTTTGAGGGGGACTACTACAAGACCGAGAGCGCAACGGTTTATGACAGACCGGAAAACCCGGTTCCGATTTATGTTGCCGCAGCCGGTCCGATGATCGCAAAATATGCCGGCCGTTTCGGCGACGGCTTCATCTGTACATCTGGCAAGGCTCCAGCACTATACTCAGAAACGCTCATTCCGAACCTGGAAGCCGGGATCACCCAGCAGGAACGACAAGCATCAGACGTCGACCGGATGATTGAAGTGAAGCTGTCTTTCGACACAGATCTGGACCGCGCGAAGGAAGACACCCGTTTCTGGGGCGCTCTTGCTTTGACACCGGAACAGAAGATGACGGTCGAAGACCCTCTGGAAATGGAAAAACTGGCCGACAGTCTTTCGTCCGATCAAACCGCAAGTCGATGGATTGTCACTGCAGATGCCGACGAAGTCGTTGAGCGATTGAAGCCCTACGTCGACCTCGGTTTCAATCACTTCGTCTTTCATGCTCCTGGGCCAGATCAGACGCGTTTCCTGAAGCAATTTGCGGCAGACGTCTTGCCACGGCTGCGGAACGTCTACGGCTAACGACATCATGGCTCGACTCGCACTCTCGACCCTCGATGATTTTCCGTTGGTCAATCCGGGCGACGACTTGGCCAACCTTATCGCCAAGGGGCTGGAGCATCAGCAAATTGCGCTTGGCAGGGGGGACGTCGTGGTCGTCGCGCAAAAGGTTGTTTCGAAAGCGGAGAATCGCTTTCGAAACCTGGCCGATATTACGCCTGGCAAAGATGCTCTTGATCTTGCGGAGGAAACCGACAAAGACCCGCGGCTTGTGCAAGCCATCCTGGATGAAAGCACCGAAGTTGTTCGCAAGCGAAAAGGCGTTCTCGTGGTTCGCCACCGATGCGGTTGGGTCATGGCGCAGGCAGGCATTGATCAATCCAATGTCGAAGGCAGTGAAAACGGCGCCCTGCTGCTTTTGCCGATTGATCCTGATGCGTCTGCCGCGCGCCTGAGAGCCGCGTTGATGGAGCGGCTTGGCATCCCTCTTGGCGTTGTCATCGCTGACAGCTTCGGCAGGCCATTTCGTAACGGCACAACCGGCATAGCCATTGGTGCCGCCGGTGTGACGAGCTTTATGGACATCCGCGGCGAAAGAGATCTCTATGGGCGAGAATTGAAGGTCTCAACGGTCGCCCACGCAGACGAACTCGCTTCAGCTGCATCTCTTTTGATGGGGCAGGGAAACGAGGGGTGGCCTGTGGTTCTGGTTCAGGGCCTCGCACCTTCGAGGGAGGTGCCGGCAGCGTCTCTCATCAGACCTTTGGAAGATGACCTCTTCCGCTAGTTTACCTTTCTTTGAATTGCAAAGATGCCGCTCAATCGGCAAATACGTGCTCTCAAAGCCAAATTTTTCAGAGCTACCCGTCCGCAAAGCCTGTTCCATAGGACCGCGCAAAACACCTTCGGTCATGCATAATATATGAGTTTTATATTCAGCTATTGATGCTCCTCAATAATATGAATATAGAAATCATATTATTGATTGAAGGCGAAGCCATGACCGAACAGTTTTCGAAAACCGACCAAGAGCGGGATGGCGCACAGATCCGTCGCATGAGAGAACAGCACTCAAACATGCGGGACCGGGATCTGGCGAACATGCTCGAAATCTCGGAGGCAGAGCTTCTGGCAGCGTTCTGCGGCCATGGTGTGCGTCGCGTTGCGGCGAACTTTGACGTTCTCTTCAACGGCCTCAAGGAGGTCGGTGAAGTGATGGCGCTAACGCGAAACGAAAGCGCTGTGCATGAGAAGATTGGTCCATTTGAGAAATTCGTGAATGGCAAGCGGGCGGCATTGATGCTCGGTGAGCAGATCGACATGCGCATGTTCCCAGCTGTTTGGGCCCACGGCTTCGCCGTTGAACGACAGGACGGCGAGCACCTACGCAGATCTCTCCAGTTCTTTGATGCGGCAGGAGAAGCCGTATTCAAGGTTCACACTCGGCCGAAAACAAATCTTGAAGGCTGGAACAACCTAATCGACAAGCTCCTGCTTTCGGATCAGGACACAAAAATCGAATTCGAGGAAAAAGCTCACTCAGAAACGGATCGCAAACCCGCGTCTGCGGAAGTCGGAGAAGCTCTCCGTCAGCGCTGGGAAGGGCTCACCGATCCGCATCAATTCCATGGCATGCTGAAAGAATTGGATTTGCATCGCCTAAGCGCTCTGGAAGTAGCCGGGCATCAATGGGCATGGAAGCTGGATGAAAGCGCGGTTGCTGCAATGCTGCACCTAGCCGCAAATGAAGCTCTGCCGATCATGTGTTTCGTCGGAAACAAGGGCTGCATCCAAATCCACTCGGGTGCGATTAAAACAGTTATGGACAAAGGGCCTTGGATCAACGTGCTTGATCCAACCTTTCACCTTCACCTGCGCACCGATCACATTGCCAGCGTTTGGGCTGTCCGTAAGCCCGCGGACATTGAACACGTAACGTCTATCGAAGCTTACGACGAGAATGACAACCTGATCATTCAGTTCTTTGGTGTCAGAAAAGAAGGCTCAGTCGAGCGCTGGGAATGGAGGGATCTGATCGAAAGACTTCCTCAGGTTTCCAACAATGCCGCAATCGGAGTTGCCTCATGAGCTTCAGATCCACGTTTTCGAGCCGCTTTGTTTTCCTCTTTGCAACGGCGCTCTTAGTAAGCCACCTCCTTCTACAAGGCGCGGCAACTGCCGAACAGGCAGCGGCAGAACGCATCGTAGCCATTGGTGGATCCGTGACCGAGATCGTTTATGCTCTTGGTGAAGAAGACCGCCTCATCGCCCGCGACACAACCAGTACCTTTCCTCCAGAAGCAGCAGAGCTTCCGGATGTCGGCTATATACGCGCGCTATCGCCTGAAGGTGTCTTGTCGGTATCACCTGACATGATCCTGATGCTTGATGGAGCAGGACCGCCTGAGTCACTGGAGCTATTGGCAAAATCCGGAATTCCTATCGTCAGCATTCCGGAGGACTATTCGGGCGAAGGCATAATCCAAAAGGTGCAAGCAGTCGGTGAAGCCCTTGGCGTTGCGGAAAAAGCAAAGGCCTTGAATGACAGTCTGAGACACGCGCTCTCGACCGCGGAGGAGGGAAATGCAGACCGAACCAAGGACTTCAAGGTTTTGTTCGTGCTGTCTGCCAAGGGCGGCAGAATTCTGGCGTCGGGCGACGAAACCGCAGCAAGCGGGATTCTGAAGTTAGCCGGTGCGAAAAATGCAACGAAGGGCTTCACTGGGTACAAGCAGCTCACCGATGAGGCCATTCTGGAGGCTGCGCCAGACGTGATCCTCATGATGAGCAATGGTAGAGATCACGGCGCCTCCGCACAGACATTATTTGACCACCCGGCGGTTGCGCTTACTCCCGCAGGTGAACACAAACGGCTTATCCAAATGCCAGGAAACTACCTCTTGGGGTTTGGTCCCCGCACGCCGGAGGTCATTCATGAGCTCGGCGCAAAGTTGACCGAGTTCGGTGGCTGATACGCGACATGACCGAAATTTCGCTCAAACGGCCGGACGCAAACCGGATGACTGTGGCATTTACAGATAAACAACCGACCGGAATGCGGGATCTACTTGCGCGGCAGGTCATTTTCGCTCTTGTCGTCGTTCTTGTGCTCGCCATATCTGCAAGCCTGTCGATTGGGCCGATTAGAATTCCAGTCCTGGATGTCGCGCAGAATTATCTCTTGAATCTGTTCAATGGCGCAGAGGAGACTCCTGCAGGCATAAACTTGCGAGACTGGGTCGTACTAAGTGAAATCCGACTGCCCAGAACGCTCCTCGGAGCGCTTGTCGGCTCTGCCCTCGCCGTTTCTGGTGCGGTAATGCAAGGTCTTTTCAGAAACCCCTTAGCGGACCCCGGCATCGTCGGCGTTTCCGCCGGAGCGGGCCTCGGCGCAGCGAGCCTCATCGTCCTTGGCGGAACGACTCTTGCCCCGATCGTCTCGATCTTTGGGATCTACGCCCTCCCCCTTGCAGCCTTTGGCGGCGGTCTTTGTTCCACATGGCTGCTCTATCGAATAGGCACTCGAGGCGGCGTCACCTCCATAGCTACGTTGCTTTTGGCGGGCATCGCTCTTGGCGCCTTTGCAGGCGCGATCACGGGCCTTCTTGTCTATGTGGCCGATGACCAGCAACTCAGAGACCTGACTTTCTGGGGGTTGGGCTCCCTCGCCGGTGCTTCCTGGGAAAAGGTTTTTGCAGCTGCGCCACTAATCTGCGCAACACTTTTCCTACTGCCCATTCTTGCAAATGGTTTGAACGCATTAATGCTCGGAGAAGCCGCAGCGGGCCACATGGGCGTTCGCGTTCAGCGCCTGAAAAATATCAGCATCATCATGGTCGCTGCTGCTTCCGGAGCTTCGGTCGCGGTAAGCGGAGGGATTGGCTTCGTTGGGATCATCGTTCCGCACCTTCTTAGGCTAACAATAGGTCCCGACCATCGCTACCTTCTGCCGGCATCAGCTCTTTTGGGCGCAAGCTTTCTCATAGCAACCGACACCATAAGCAGAACAATCGTTGCTCCGGCAGAACTGCCCATCGGCATTCTGACAGCATTCGTGGGTGCACCGTTTTTCCTTTGGCTCCTCCTTCGCAAACGTGGCCTGAGCAGCTTTTGATGGAGAACACAGTCATGAAGCCTCAAAAAAAAGCAGAAAGCTTATCGGCAGGAAGCCTTGAGGCAGTTGATCTTGAGGTAGGGTATGATCGAGATCCGATCATCAAAGGTCTCAGTTTTGTGGCCGAGCCTGGGCTCTTTCATACCATCCTGGGCCCGAATGGCTCCGGTAAGAGCACACTCTTGAAGGCACTGACCGGCGAACTCTCTTATTCTGGCCGGATTACGCTCAATGGCGAGAGCCTGAGCACAATCAGAGCGGAGTCCTTGGCCCTGCGGCGAGGAGTGCTTCCCCAGCATACGGTTCTCGCATTTCCGCTAACTGTTGCCGAGGTCGTCAGTCTTGGTGTCCTACGCAATGACACCGTGGGAACAGCGACGCAGCGACGCAACCGTATCATTGACGCGCTTGGCATGGTTGACCTGGCGGGATTTGAGAACAGGCAATATCAGTCGCTCTCCGGCGGAGAACAGCAACGTGTCCAGCTCGCCCGTGTCCTATGCCAAGTTTGGTGTCCTATCGCAGAGGACGGTAGCCGCCGCTGGCTCTTTCTCGATGAGCCTGTCTCCAGCCTGGATATCAAGCACCAAATCCAGATCATGAACATTGCTGCCGACTACGCTCGGCGCGGTGGCGGTGTCTTGGCGGTTATGCATGACCTCAATCTAACGGCCAGCTTTGCCGACACCGTCATGGTCATTCGCAACGGTGAACTGAAAATCATGGGAAGCGTCGCCGCCGTCTACAAGGACGAGATTCTTTCCGACGCCTATGACTATGACGTTCAAGTATCTCAAGTAGATGGGCGCAGCGCGCCAATTGTCCTCGCGAGACATGGCTAGTATTCCGTCTGGGCATAACGGAAGCACAAACCCCAAAAATCTGATAACTCAAGCTGGAGATTTGGTTAAGCGCTCCTATCAAGAGCCAGTGTTCGACGTCGCGGTTCCACTTTGCTTTTTCGCTTGGATGCTTCCATAAAAGAGCTTCGAGATTGCAGCTTTTTTGGATGATAAATTCTAATGATTTTTCCTTGTATTTTGTCGGGCGGCATCGGCTCACGGCTTTGGCCCCTTTCGCGTAAGGACCGGCCAAAACAGTTCCTGCCTATTTTTAATGGTGAAAGCCTTTTCCAGAAAACCCTCAAGCGCGTTCAAGGAAAAGCCTTCGGCGCTCCGATTGTAATCGGAAACAACAACCACCGTTTTCTTATGGGTGAGCAGCTTGCGGAAACAGGTGTAGAGGCGGACACTATTCTTCTGGAACCCATGGGGCGCAACACGGCTGCCCCCGCCGCGATGGCAGCTCTGCTCGCCAGCGAAAGAGATCCCGAGGCGCTTGTTCTTCTACTCCCTTCTGATCACCTAATCGGTGAGGAGGATGTTTTCCTTCAAGCAATTGACGATGCATCGGCCGCTGCGCTTTCCGGGCAAATCGTCACTTTCGGCATTACACCTCACGAACCCAATACAGGATATGGCTATATCCAGCTTGAGGACGGCGCTGACCCTGTCAGAAAAGTCGCGGCCTTTGTCGAAAAGCCCGACCTTTTGACAGCACAAAAGTTTCTTGCAGATCACAACTATGTCTGGAACGCAGGGATTTTCCTGTATGCCGCAAAAGCGATGATCGACGCATTCGAAACACACCAGCCTCAGTTGATGTCAGATGTTCGCGCGGCTCTGGCAACACGCTCAAAAGATCTGGATTTCACACGTTTGGACACAGACGCCTTTGCCAAGATCGAAAGCATCTCGATCGACTACGCGATCATGGAACGAGCCTCAAATATCTCTTGTGTCCCCATGGCCCCGCAGTGGGATGATCTTGGGTCCTGGTCCGCAATCTGGGATGTCCTCGACAAAGATCCCCAAGGCAACAGTGGACTTGGCGATACACGCTTCCTCGGATCGCAGAATTGTCTCGCCTATGCCGACGACGGTCTGGTGTCGGTAATCGGCCTTTCCGATGTTCTGGTTATTTCCACGCGCGACAGCGTCCTTGTTGCCCACAAGGATAAGGCTCAGGACGTAAAGAAGATTGTCGAGGCACTGGAGAACGAAGGGCGCGAAGAGGTCAACGCTCACCCCCGCGCCTACAAGCTCTGGGGTTGGACCGAACGGATCAATTCCGGCGACAGGTTTTCAGTTCAGTCCATGATGATCAAACCCGGAAAAGGGCTCACTCTTCAAAGCCACCTACACCGTGCCGAGCATTGGGTTGTTGTCTCTGGAACTGTTGAGATCACCATCGAAGGAAAAGCCGAACTCCTCACGGAGAACCAGTCAGCGTTTGTTCCTCTTGGAGCCCAGCACAAGTTGTATAACCCCGGCAAGATCCCCGTACGCATGATCGAGGTTCAGTCAGGAACCTATCTGGATGCCGACGACATCCTGCGGCATTCGTAAGAGATAGAAGGGAATTCAGGCAGAAAGCTCATCACGCCGCGGCGGATTTGCACCCGCCCGCGAAACAGTAATCGCAGCAGCTTGCGTGCCAAGTGCCAGCGCTTTCGTGAGCGTGTCTTCGGACACCTTGGCAATGGTGTCCCGCTGAAGTGCCCCGCTCTCTTGCAAAATGGCCAAAACTCCTGCGTTGAAAGTATCACCGGCTCCAACCGTATCGACCACTTTCACTGAAAGGCCTGGCACAGACACCTCAAGACCAGACGCTGTAAAGCCGACCGCTCCTTTTGTGCCTTGTGTGACCAAGACGACAGACACTCCCAAGTCCAGAATAGCCTGGGCTTTTTCTCGAAGAGACTGAGGTCCGGGCAAAATCCAGTCGACATCTTCGTCCGAGACTTTGACGATGTCGGCGCTCTGCAACATTCGGTCGAGCCGCTGACGATAACGAGCATCGTTACGAATGAAGCTCGGCCTAATGTTGGGGTCGATCATGACGACTTTTTGCCGAGACTGCCCTACAAGCAAATCCGCATAGACATCTGCGCAGGGCTCGACGGCCAAGCTGATACCGCCAAAAAATAGCGCTTCGACCGCAGAGCCCAGCTCAGGAATGTCCGAGGGAGCGAGCATTCGACCTGCCGAATTTTCATCATAGAATGTATAGGTGGCCTGCCCCTCATTTAGCTGAACAAAAGCAAGAGTCGTCGGTCGATCGCTTCTGATTGAAGGCTCAGCATCAACGCCACTTGCCGCAAGAGCCTTCTCCAATTGTGCTCCGAAGAGATCTGTCGAAAGGCCGGTCAGCATCCCGGTCTTCACGCCAAGTCGTCCTAGCGCAATCGCTGTATTGAAAACGGCACCACCGGGATAGGGCACGAACGCTGTTTGCCCGGAAGCGCTCTTCTCCGGGATCATGTCGATAAGCGCTTCACCGCAGCACAGGATCATAGTCTCAATGGCTTCCTTTGCGGAGATAGGCCTGAAGGGTCTTGCGTGTTCCGCTTGCCCAAAGGCTCTTCAGTTGCCGTTCGAATGCTTCGGCGAAGACATCATTGCGGCCGAGGTCTCCGAAAACATCGTCAACGGCGAGGAACGCTGAAGGGTTCCCTTTTGAATTTTCCGCAGCATCACGCAGCTGTTCGGCTCGTTCATCCTCCAGAACAAACCCACTGCCCTCAGTCGCACCATCTGCACAGTACCGACACCAGAAGGAAACTTCCAATGCTAGTCCTTCGACAGAGCGACCTGCCTGAAGTGCGTCCGCGATTGTGGGCAGAATGAATTTTGGTTGCCGGTTCGAGCCATCCAAGCAGAGACGGGCCACAGTGTCTCCAATTTCCGGATTCGCAAACCGCAAGACACATGTCTCGAGATACTCATCGAAGTCGATGCCCGATATCGGAGGTACGACCGGGATCACATCCGTGCGCGCCAGCTTCTTGAACCAACCCGAAATGTCAGGATCCGCCATCGCCTCATGGACGAAATGATAGCCAAGCAACGCAGACGGGTAGGCAATAGCTGCGTGACCACCGTTCAAAATCCGAAGCTTCATCAGCTCATACGGAGCAACATCGTCAACGAATTGAACGCCAACTTCCTCAAGGGCCGGCCGGCCAGCCGGAAACCGATCCTCCATCACCCACTGGCGAAAGGGTTCGCAGGCCACCGGAGCGTCGTCCTGGATTCCGAACTTCTGTGCAACGAGCGCGACTTCTCGTGCCGAAGTCGCCGGCGTAATACAGTCGACCATACTGCTCGGAAAGGCGACATTGGTTTCGATCCAACCTGCAAGGTCGGGCACCATTTGTTTTGCTAGACCTACAACGGTCTGGCTTGCCACATGTCCGTTTTCAGGCAGGTTGTCACAAGACAAGATTGTGAATGGCTCGAGCCCGCTATCCTTGCGGAGGCCCAATGCGACGATCAATATGCCAAATATCGTTTGCGGTGCATCGGGGTTTTCGATGTCACTCTGAATCTCGTGGTGGGATAGATCAAGCTGTCCGGTTTTTGCGTCGACATAATAACCGCCCTCAGTGATCGTCAGTGAGACAATGCGTATCTCGGGACGAATGAGGGTTGCAATAAGCGCGGCCTGATCGATGTCCGCAAAGTCCGTCATGACGCCCGTCACACGAGCACTCAGACCGTTCGGTTCCAGCTCTACAACCGTCGTCAACCAGTCTTGCCCGGCGAGACGATCTCTCATCGCCTTGTCGTAACTCTTGACACCAGCGCCAATGATCGCCCAGTCGTGGTCGAGGCCCTTGTTGAACAGCCGGTCCAGATAGACAGCCTGGTGCGCACGATGAAAATTACCGACACCAATATGCACGATGCCCGGAGACAGCTGCTCCCGGGAATACTTTGGCGTACCGACGCTTTCACCTAGCTCGGACAGGGTGGACAGAGACAATTTCGTTGTCACATTCGCCTCTTACAGATTTGCGGGCATTTGATTTCGCCTAAGGGCGGTTTTGTAAAAGCAAGCGGTCGAGCGAGCACCTCACGCTCCCAAAGTCAGCCCCAGCGAGAACACGAGGTGCAGGCCGCGTCTAAGCCTATCGAAGGGTTAGACCATCGACGTCGAAACGATGAAGATGCTCCGGCATTGGCGTAACGTGAACGATGTCACCATGGTGAAAGCCCGCCTCTCCCTGAACACGAACGGTCAAGGGCGCGAGGCCATCGACATGTACGTAAAGGAACGTGTCAGACCCGAGGTGCTCGGCAACGCCGACCTTACCCATCCAGGTGCCAGCAGTTGCTGACAGGCTTAAATGCTCCGGACGAATTCCGATGGAATGCGCGCCATGCTTCTCGGCCTCTTCACCTTCAACAAAATTCATCTTGGGCGAGCCGATAAACCCGGCGACAAACTTGTTCGCCGGCGCACGGTATAAATCCAGTGGCGATCCCACTTGCTCAATACGACCAGCCTGCAACACGACAATCTTGTCGGCCATCGTCATCGCCTCAACCTGATCGTGCGTCACATACACCATGGTCGTCTTCAGCGATTGGTGCAGTTCCGATATCTCCAGCCTCATGTTAACGCGCAATGCCGCATCGAGATTGGAGAGGGGCTCGTCAAACAGGAAGGCGGAGGGCTCACGGACAATCGCACGTCCAATCGCAACACGCTGACGTTGACCACCAGAGAGCTGGCCGGGACGGCGGTCCAGATAGTCAGTTAGGTTCAAGGTCGCCGCTGCGGAGGAGACACGTCGTTCCTGTTCTGCCGGATCAATCTTGGCCATCTTCAGCGGGAACGCGATGTTCTTGCGAACAGACATATGCGGATAGAGAGCGTAGGACTGGAACACCATAGCCAGCCCGCGTTTTGCCGGCGCAACTTCTGTCGCATCCTTACCGTCGATCTCGATATGCCCATCCGTGACGTCTTCGAGGCCTGCGATCAAACGCAGCAACGTTGACTTGCCACATCCCGACGGACCAACGAAAACGACGAATTCTCCGTCTTCAATATCCAGATCCAAGGGTCGAATGACTTCGACATCGCCAAAGGCCTTGGTGACTTGTTTGAGAGATATCTTACCCATGGTCAGATTTCCTATTTCACAGCGCCAAAGGTCAGGCCACGTACCAACTGCTTCTGGCTAAACCAGCCAAGAATCAGGATAGGAGCGATGGCCAATGTCGAGGCAGCCGAGAGCTTTGCGTAGAAGAGACCTTCCGGGCTGGAATAGCTCGCAATGAAGGCAGTGAGCGGAGCGGCTTTTGCCGCCGTCAGATTGAGAGTCCAGAACGCCTCGTTCCAGGCAAGAATGACGTTCAGGAGGAGCGTCGAAGCGATGCCCGGAACAGCCATGGGTGTGAGGACGTGCACGACCTCGTTCCAGAGTGTCGCTCCATCCATACGTGCGGCTTCCAGGATCTCTCCAGGGATTTCCTTAAAATAGGTGAACAGCATCCAGACAATGATCGGAAGATTGATCAGCGTGAGAACGATCACCAGACCCAGCCGTGTATCGAGAAGGCCGAAGTCACGGAACAACAGGTAAATCGGAATCAAGACGCCCACTGGCGGGAGCATCTTGGTGGACAACATCCACATCAGGACGTCCTTGGTCCGCCTACCCGGAACAAAGGCCATGGACCAGGCTGCAGGGATTGCAATCGCAAGGCCCAGCAGGGTCGAACCGAGGGAGATGATCACCGAGTTCATAAAGTGCAGAAAATAGTCTGACCGTTCATTGACTTCGGAGTAGTTCTCCAAGGTCCAGTCGAACAGCAGGAAGGAGGGAGGCGATGCGATCGCCTCTGCCTCGGTTTTGAAGCTTGTCAGAATGGTCCAGAGGATTGGAAAGAAAATGGTCAATCCGATCGCCCAGGCAATAAGTGTGACCACAAACTTTCGCTGATTGGAAACGCGCCGCGCCATGATCAAGCCTCCAGATTCTTGCCGATCATCCTCATCAGGAAGATCGCAACGATGTTGGCGAGAATGACAGCAATGATGCCGCCGGCTGAGCCGCCCCCGACGTCGAACTGCAAGAGCGACTGCGCATAGACGAGGTAGGTGATGTTGGTGGACGCATACCCCGGCCCGCCATTGGTCGTGACCAGGATCTCGGCGAACACGGACAAGAGGAAAATCGTCTGAATGAGGATAACCACCGTGATCGCGCGGGACATGTGCGGGAGCACGATATAGATGAACCGGCTGCCGAAGTTTGCGCCGTCCATTTCGGAAGCTTCAAGCTGCTCCTGGTCAAGTGACTGTAGCGCGGTGAGAAGAATAAGCGTCGCAAAAGGCAGCCATTGCCAGGCGACGATCAAAATGATCGAAAACAGTGGCGCATGAGCAAGAAAGTCAAAAGGCTCCAGTCCCATGCCCTTTGCCATATGAGCGAAAAGCCCATTGACCGGGTTCATGAACATGTTCTTCCAGACCAGAGCTGACACCGTCGGCATCACGAAAAATGGGGCAATCACCAGAATACGAACGATGCCCTGCCCCCAAAATGGCTGGTCCAGAAGCAGTGCGAGAGCTGTTCCGCCCACAATGGTGATGAAGAGCACTCCAACGACCAGCAGAATGGTGTTGGTCAATGCCTCAAAAAACGCTGGGTCCGTGAGAAAGAACTCATAGTTGGTGAAGCCGATGAACTCTTCCATTCCCGGCATCAGAAGATTGTAGCTCAGGAAGGAAAAGTAGACGGTCATGGAGAGCGGAACGATCATCCAGCCAAGCAGCAAAAGCACAGCAGGAGAAATCATGAACCGCGCCGCGGCACGAGAATGAGCGGTAGCCATTGGTCCAGCCAGTTCAGAACGAAAAAAGCGAGACCGATCCGCCATGGATCGGTCTCAAGTCAGGCATCGATTACTTTATGTAACCAGACTTCTTCATTGTGCGCTCTGTGATCGCCTGGGCGTTCGCGAGAGCTTCATCTGCGGTGACGTTTCCAGCCAGTGCTGCTGCAAAAGCCTGTCCCACCGCGGTTGCAATGCCCTGGAATTCCGGGATTGCGACGAACTGGACACCAACGTAAGGCACCGGATCAACCGTCGGGTTGGTCGGATCTGCCGAGTTGATGCTATCAAGCGTCATCTTGGCAAAAGGTACCTTCTGGTATTCCGGGTTCTCGTAGAGCGAAGTCCGGGTTCCGGGAGGTACATTCGCCCAGCCTTCCTTCTCAGCCACGAGCTCGAGGTATTCCTTGGAAGTCGCCCAGTCGATGAACTTCTTGGCAGCATCTTCCTTCTGAGTTCCAGCCGGAATTGCCAGAGACCATGCCCAGAGCCAGTTGCCGCGCTTGCCAAGACCATTGTCCGGTGCGAGTGCGAAGCCGACCTGATCGGCGACGGTGCTGTCGGCAGGGTTGGTCACGAAGGACGCAGCCACTGTGGCGTCAATCCACATGCCGCACTTGCCGGTCTGGAACAGGGACAGGTTTTCATTGAAGCCGTTTGAGGATGCTCCTGGAGGTCCTGCGTCTTCCATAAGATCGAGGTAGAAGTTGAGAGTGTTTTTCCAGGCTTCACCGTCGAACTGCGGTGTCCAGTTTTCGTCGAACCAACGCGCACCGAAGGAGTTCGCTGTTGCGGTCAAGAACGCCATGTTCTCGCCCCAGCCAGCCTTGCCGCGCAGGCAGATGCCGTAGACTTCATTGTCCTTGTCGGTCATGGCGCGAGCCGCCTTGCCGATGAACTCCCATGTCGGCGCATCCGGCATTTCAAGACCGGCCTTCTCCATCAGATCCTTCCGGTACATGACCATGGAGCTCTCACCATAGAACGGTGCCGCGTAGAGCTCACCATCGATAGTCAGGCCACCACGGATCGCCGGAAGAATATCGTCGACATCATACTCGGCAGGAAGGTCGTTAAGGGAAACAAGCCAGCCCTGCTTGCCCCAGATCGGCACTTCATATGTGCCGATAGTCATCACATCGAACTGACCACCTTTGGTCGCAATATCCGTTGTGACGCGCTGGCGCAGCACGTTTTCTTCCATCGTAAGCCATTCCAGCTCGATGTCCGGGTTTTTCGCCGTGAAGTCATCGGCCAGCTTCTGCATGCGGATCATGTCGCCGTTGTTGACGGTCGCGATGGTCAGCTTTTCGGCAAGCACAGGCGAAGCTACGAGCGTCAGTGCAGTCGCACCCAAGAGGGCACGTGAAAAAAGGGTCATATTTTCCTCCCAAAGCTCGAAGTGAGCATTTGCTAATTAGGCGAGCAATTATTCACAAAAGAGTCGCAAAACGTCAAGCTGCAGCGCAACGCCACAGCAAAACTTTCGTTGCTGCATTGCAAAAAAAGAAGCAAAATCAAATAATTAATCGTTTGGAACTTTGCCCGAAACTGCGTGATACTTGGCTTCAAACTCAGAAAAATCGCCTAAAGCGTGAGCAGTGACGAAAGCACAATTTTTAGTCAGTGCAGAATGGTCTTCAGAAGAGCCTCAACGAGCCAGTAGAAGTTCAGCTGTTGCTTCGTTGGTGATCAGGCCGTTGACGAGGTGGCCTGCCAAGGCCCCAAGGATTGAATCGACCTTGAGATCGCCCGCCGCTATCCCGATAATCGGCTTTTCGCTGAATGGGACCAACGGCGCACTTGCGACCCGGCTATTGGTCAAGCCGTCGATAAGCTGACCCTCACCATCGAATACCCAGCTGGTAATTTCACCTGCGGCTCCTGCCGCGTTAAGCGCATCCAGCTCCGAGCGATCGATAAACCCGTCGATGAAAAGTGGGGCCGTTTCATCCATGTTGCCGATACCAACGAAGGTAACATCTGCCTTCTTGGACAGTTCTAGGATGTTATGAACCGGCTCTTGATTGTGAAGAAGCGTTCGCTCCTCGGTTGATCTCGCGAACACGGGCAAGGGCATAGGGTAGTGTCGGGCGTTGATCCGGTCCGCCATGCGAATAATGACGTTATAGGCGGAAGCCGAACCATCTGAATTCATATTGCCGAGAAGCGAAACAATTCGATGCTGCGGGCAATCCATAGCCGGTAGCTGATCTACTGACGCCCTGAGAGCACGGCCAGTCCCAAAAGCAATTACCTTGGGCTCTGCCGCCTTGAGGTGCCGCTCCATCTCTGTTGCTGCCGCCTGCGCAAGACCGATGATGGACAGGGGATTGACGGGGTCGCTTGGAACGATCTCGCACATTGTGAGACCGAAGCGGTCCTTCATCTTTTCTGCGAGTTCCATGCAATGCGCGATCGGATGATCAAGGCGAACCTTGATCAGTCGCTCGCTGACCGCCAAGGATACAAGTCTCTGGGCCGTCTGTCTTGAGATCCCGAGCTTACGGGCGATCTCGTCCTGGGTATTCCCGGCAACATAGTAGAGCCAACCCGCACGTGCTGCGTCATCCAGACGGGTGGGGTCGCTTTCTGTCTTAGTCGCCATAAGTCAGCCTTGAGCCTGTAATCAAACTGCCATCAACTTTGGCGCCATAGCAAAAAAACGGGACCAAGTGTCAAAAAACGGTGCTGGCGGCTGGATCTTCACATTTTTGGCGTCAGTTTCCGAAAGATGACTGCCACCAACAAAATGCCAGACTTCCATCCCTGCCGCGCGCGCAGCTTGAAGGCCTGGAAGGCTGTCCTCAATCACCAGACAAGCCTGAGGCGAAACGCCGAGAGAAGCCGCCGCGTGCAGAAAAAGATCTGGCGCCGGTTTTCCTCTCTCAACTTCAGAGGCCGTGAAAACCCGGTCATCAAAGAAGCGGCGCAGGCCGGTAATCGCAAGTGAACGCGTAACGCGTTCCGGACTGCTGCTCGTTGCCACACAACTTTTGACACCAAGGTTTGCGATGACACTTTGAACTCCCTCAACGGGATGAAGCTCCTGCTCAAACGCTTCAAGTAGGCTGGATCTGTAGCAAGCTTCGAAGTCGGAGGGCAGATCGACTTCAAAGTCAGTACGAATGCTGGCCGCAACTTTTGGAAAGCTGCGCCCAAGGAAGTGAGCTTTGAAATAGGCCCAATCGACCTTCACGCCCAACTCATCCAGGGACGCCATCAAAACTCGCGCGCTGATAATTTCACTATCGATCAGAACGCCATCGCAATCGAAGATGACCGCATCGATATTTTTTGAAAGTTGAAAGCACATGACGGCCTTATATCCGTTTTTGCGCCAAGTTTCAGAAATGTCGCCTCCAGAAGCAATGAGGTCAAAAGAGCGTGGACTTGGCGCTCTCATCTCCAACCATCAGCTCGCCGGCTGCTAGCGAAGACGCTTTTCAGTTTGTGCATCGAACAGAAAGAGAGCGCCCTCTGCCGTTGATGGCAAGACCTTAGTACCTGATGCAGGAGCCTCCACACCTTTTGTCTCGACCACGATCCGTTCGCCTGTCGGACAGATCAGATAGGTATAGGCAACCCCGCCCAGTTGCTCCGTAAGATCTACCTCGGCGCCAGACTCCGCGCGCGCGATTGAGATGTCCTGCGGACGAACCCCGACTATGACCGGAGTGCCTTCACTGGGCAGCGCTAGGTCCGTCTTAAAGGCTTTGTTGCCGAAGGCCGGCACAATCACCGCACCAGACGAGGCCAGTCCCTCAACGAAATTCATGCTCGGAGAGCCAATAAAGCCGGCGACAAACTTGTTGTCCGGATTGGCATAGAGCTCCATCGGCGAACCGACCTGCTCAATGTGACCGGCCCTCAACACGACAATCTTGTCCGCAAGTGTCATCGCCTCAACCTGATCATGGGTCACATAGATCATGGTTGCGCCGATATCCTTATGTAGACGTGCGATTTCAACCCGCATGTCGACCCGAAGCTCGGCATCTAGGTTTGAGAGCGGCTCATCAAACAGAAAGACCTCGGGCCCCCGCACGATGGCTCGCCCAATCGCGACCCGTTGGCGTTGTCCGCCGGACAAGGCCTTCGGTTTACGCTTCAGATATTGATCGAGCTTCAGGATCCGGCTGGCTTCGGACACCTTAGCCTCGATTTCAGCCTTCGGATGTCCGTTCATCTTCAGGCCGAAGCCCATGTTTTCTTCCACGGTCATATGCGGATACAGCGCATAGGTCTGAAACACCATTGCCACGCCACGCTCCGCGGGATCCACAGCAGTGACGTCACGCCCCCCGATTGCAATTTGCCCATCCGTGGTTTCTTCCAGCCCCGCGATCATCCTCAACAACGTCGACTTGCCGCAACCAGACGGCCCGACAAAAACACAGAACTCGCCGTGTTCAACGGTCAGATCCACTCCGTGAACGACCTCGAGATCGCCGTATTTCTTCACTGCCTTGGTCAGCGTAACACCTGACATGGGATAAAGGCTCCTTGAATGATCTAGCCGGGGAATTGCCAATTCTCGGCGGCGGCAGCAGTCTTCGCCGCGGTTTCCAAAAGGACGGGGCGAAAGCTCTCAAGATGCTGCAGGGACTTGCGCTGGGTTGACGTTGTGACAGAGAGCGCTCCAAGAGGGCGCCCTGATGCCGAGAGGATTGGCGTTGCTATACAAATGATACCAGGCTCGTGTTCCTCCCGGTCGAATGCAACGCCATCATTCCGGATATCGGCAAGCTCACTGCGCATCTCTTCTGACGAGGTCAATGTGTTGGGCGTGTAGCGGTAGAAAGACTGCTTTTCCAGAACCTGTGAGAGCGCCGGCTCGTCCAGAAACGCCATCATCGCCTTGCCGACGCCGGTGCAATAACAAGGACCGATCTTGCCTGCCTGTGAAAACATCTCAATCGGAGACGCAGCATTGCGTTTGTCGACGTAAAGAACCTGGCCATTGTCGAGCTGGGCCAGATGGACAGTCTCGCCGGCGGTTTTTGCCAGTTCTTCTATGAATGGCCTTGCGATCGGCGCAAGCGAACTTTGCCGCCACGCCGCATGAGCAAGGCGTACAAGGCGTATGCCGAGAGAGTAGGTTTGCTGGTGATCGTCATAAGCCAGCATGCCCTGGCTCACCAGCGTTTGCAGCAGTCGGTAAAGAGTGGCCTTCGGGTGAACACTGTCTGAAAGCACTTCGGTGAACCGGACCGGTCGGCCCACGGCAGCGACCTGATCAAGAACAGCCAATGCTTTGCCAACCGTGCCGTCTCCCCCGTCCTGCTTGTTCATCACGTCCTCCGACGGTCCTTGTTGTTGCCCAAGGCCTGTTGACAAACCTAACTCAGCCAAAGCAAGGTATCAATATACAAAACTTAGTTCCAAATATTGGAACTTTCCATGGGAGGAAACGATGCATACCATGCTGAAGATGACAGCGGCGGCGTTAGCCATTGCTGCTGCGAACACAGGCTCAACATTTGCGGCTGATCTGAGCGGAGATTTTAAAATCTTCCTCGACACATCCAACCCGGCGCCCCGGGCAACGATGGAAAAGATGATCGGAGATTTCCAGGCACTCCATCCGGATCTGAAAATCGAAACAACCGTCATCGACCGGGAAGCTTACAAGACCCAGATCCGCAACTTCCTGACAGCCAACGCACCAGACGTTGCCACGTGGTATGCAGCCAACCGCATGCGCCCATATGTTGAAGCAGGGCTTTTCGAGGACGTATCCGATCTTTGGGCCGAGCCTGCTATTGCAGACAATCTCGCCTCAACCAAGGGCGCTATGACGATCGACGGCAAGCAGTGGGGCGTTCCCTACACCTACTATCAGTGGGGCGTTTATTACAGGAAAGACATCTTCGACGAACTCGGCCTCTCTGAACCCACGAACTGGGAAGAAGAGAAAGCCAACTGTCAAAAGATCATCGATTCCGGCCGCAAGTGCTACACGATCGGTTCGAAGTTCCTTTGGACTGCCGGCGGCTGGTTCGATTACATGAACATGCGCACAAACGGCTTCGACTTCCACATGGATCTGCTGACAGGTCGGGCCTCCTGGGAAAGCGATGAAGTCCGCAAGACGTTCGCCAACTGGCGCGAGCTGATCGATATGGGCGCATTCATCGACAATCACGCCTCCTACAGCTGGCAGGAGGCCTTGCCGTTCATGGTCAAGGGCGACGCAACCGCCTACCTAATGGGCAACTTCGCAGTTGCTCCGCTGCGCGACGCCGGTCTGACCGACGATCAGCTGGACTTCTACCAGTTCGTGGAAATCAACCCGGACGTTGAATTGGCTGAAGACGCCCCGACCGATACCTTCCACATCCCGTCAAACGCCACCAACAAGGAAGCTGCTCGCGAATTCCTGCGCTACGTTACCTCCGCAGACGTTCAGACCTGGATCAACGATGGCAAGAACCTTGGCCAGCTGCCGGTGAATGCTCAGTCGAGTGTGGACAAGGACAAGTTCCTGGAACAGGGCTTTGAAATGCTGTCCACCAACTCTCCCGGTGGAGTTGCCCAGTTCTTTGACCGTGACGCCCCGGCGGAAATGGCGAAAGTAGCCATGGAAGGCCTGCAGGAATTCAT
Source organism: Labrenzia sp. CE80 (assembly GCF_009650605.1). NCBI lineage: Bacteria > Pseudomonadati > Pseudomonadota > Alphaproteobacteria > Hyphomicrobiales > Stappiaceae > Labrenzia > Labrenzia sp. CE80. Next base: position 365,344 of record NZ_WAJT01000004.1, on the reverse strand, counting down.
GGTGAAGCCGGACAATCTCGACAAGATCCTGAACCGCCTCGAACGCGCACGCGGCCGGATCTACAAGAACTGACCCTCACGCAAAAACCCGAAAGGAGGGGCGCACCTTGCGTCCCTCTTCCCCCGTTTCAATCGACACGTGCTACGTAAAGAGGCAGGCCATGGCTGATGCAGGCGCACCGGCAGTTTCACGGCACAATAAGCCCGTAAAGAACTCCTGGTGGCACAAGAACCAGCAGTCCATGACGCCTTGGCTGTTTCTGGCTCCTGGAATTCTGTTTTTCCTCTTTTACGTGATCTTTCCGATCTACCAATCCTTCAGCCTGTCGTTCTACTCCTGGGATGGTCTCGGTGAGGCTGAATACGTCGGCGCTTACAATTACGAAGAGCTTTATTGGGATGATGCGTTCTACACATCCTTGCGTAACAACCTGATCTGGCTTGTGATGTACCTGTTCGCAATTCCAGCCGGACTGTTCATCGCGCTCTTCCTCAATCAGACAGTTACGGGCATCCGCCTCTACAAGTCCCTGTTCTTTTTTCCCTTTGTGATCAGTCAAGTCGTTGTTGGCCTGGTGTTTACCTGGTTCTACGATCCCACATTCGGCCTGCTCAACTACATCCTCGGAAGCGTTGGCATTCCGCCGATCAATGTTCTTGGTGACGAAAACTTTGTGACCTACGGCATCATCGTCGCCGGCCTTTGGCCACAGACAGCCTATTGCATGATCCTCTATCTGACCGGCCTAAACGCCGTCGATCCCGAACAGATCGAGGCTGGGCGACTGGACGGTGCCAAAGGCCTTCGTATGCTCTGGCACATCATCATCCCGCAGCTTCGACCGGCGACCTTCATCGCTTTCGTCGTCACGATTATCGGCGCCTTGCGATCCTTCGACCTGATCTCCGTCATGACCAACGGCGGCCCCTATGGCGAAAGCCGCGTACTCAGCTTCTACATGTTCGAGGTCGCCCTGTCCGAATACGGCTTCCGCATGGGCTATGGTGCGTCGATCGCCGTCGTTCTGTTTCTCATCATGCTGGTTTTCATCGCCTACTTCCTGTGGTCGATGTATCAAGAAGAAAAGGCACGCTGAGATGTTTCCGACCCCGATCGAGCGCACCTCACGCTCTTGGCAAATCTCCTACCAAACGCTTTTGCCCCTCGCTCTGATCCTGTGGCTTCTACCCTTGATCGCCGTCGCGATTTTCTCGTTCAAGCCGGCGTCAGATTTCGCCAACGCCAACTACTGGGGCTGGCCATCTTCGTTCAAGGGCTTCACGAACTACGCGCTGGTCTTCACCGGATCGGACATGCCGCAATATCTGCTGAACTCGGTGTTCATTACGGTCCCTACCGTCATCGGAGCGGTCGCACTTTCCTGCATGACCGGGTTTGCTCTCGGCGTTTACAAATTCAAGGCCAACATCTGGATCTTCTTCATGTTCGTCGCCGGCAACTTTGTGCCATTCCAGATCCTTATGGTGCCCGTACGTGATCTCACCCTTCAAATGGGCCTCTACAACACCATCACCGGTCTGGTGCTCTTTCACATCGCCTTTCAGACAGGTTTTTGCACCCTGTTCATGCGCAATTTCATCCGCGCTCTGCCGTTTGAATTGATCGAAGCTGCGCGCGTGGAAGGTGTCGCTGAGTGGCGGATTTTCTGGTACATCGTACTCCCGCTGATGAAGCCGGCAATCGCCGCGCTGTCCGTGTTGATCTTCACTTTCATCTGGAACGATTATTTCTGGGCAGTGGTCCTCACACAGGGCGTTGAAAGTCAGCCAGTCACCGCCGGCATCACATCCTTCAACGCACAGTACCGCGCGGCCTATCACCTGATGAGTGCGGGATCGATCGTCGCTGCGCTGCCGCCGGTCGCCATGTTCTTTCTGATGCAAAAGCACTTCATTGCGGGCCTCACGCTTGGAGCCGTAAAGTAATGCAGACTTGGCATTTGCGTGATGGCCGGCAGAGTTTCGTTCTGGCATCGACCGACAAGGCACTCCCCGCAATTGTCTACTGGGGAGTTTCTCTAGGCGCGAGCGAGGACCTGGAAGAGCTAGTCGCGGCCCATCAGGGTGACGTTACCGGCGGCATGCTTGATGTTTTGCCGCCCTTGAGCATCTCGCCCGAGAGTGCCACAGGCTTTGCCGGACAGCCTGGCATCGAAGCGCGAACATCTGAGGGCCTTCAGATCCTGCCGCGCTTCAGGTTCCAGCAGGAGATCGCATCAACATCAGACGATCTGCAACTTCTCTATCGTGATGCTGCCAACGGTCTGACCCTCAAACTTGCCTTCCACCTGGACGAACAGACTTCGGTGATCACGGCGAACAGCGAGTTGGAATCTCAGGAGGACATCGTCCTCAATTGGCTAGCCGCGCCCGCTTTTCCTTGCCCCGCGCACACCGATCACATGCTGGAGTTCTCCGGTCGCTGGTGTTCGGAATTCCAGACCGAAAAGCTGCGCTTCGCGACAGGCGCCAGAGAAAGAACCAACCGCACTGGCCGAACCGACCACACCCATTTTCCAGGTCTGATCGTTCTTTCGGGCGGAACAAACAATTCCTCAGGTGAAGCCTTTGGGTTCCACTATGGCTGGTCCGGCGGCCATACAATGGTCGCGGAGGAAATCGCCGACGGACGGCGCCAGCTACAATTCGGTCATGCGAAGGGAACGCAGAGCAATGGCCGCAATTTCAGCTCCGCCCCACTTTACGCAACCTTCTCCGCAAGTGGTCTCAACGAAATTGCCGTTGCATTTCAGCAGCACGCTCGCACACGGATCGTTGACAACACCAGAAGCCCGCGACCTGTTCACTACAACTGCTGGGAAGCCGTCTACTTTGACCACGACATCAGCGAGCTGAAAGACATCGCGAGCCGTGTGGCCTCTCTTGGCGCGGAACGCTTCGTGCTCGACGATGGCTGGTTTGGAAGACGAGACGACGACACCAGTTCACTCGGCGACTGGCAGATTGACCCCCGAAAGTATCCAGATGGTCTGACGCCGCTGATTTCACACGTGCGCTCTCTGGGTATGGAATTTGGTCTCTGGTTCGAACCGGAGATGATCAACGAAAACAGCGATCTCTTTCGCGAACATCCAGACTGGATCCTTGGCCCTGCAGATCAGCCGCGCGGCCGGCAACAGCTCGTTCTGGACCTTAGCAAGAAGGAAGTCGAGGATCACCTTTACAAAGGCATCTCGGAAATTCTAGGCGCCAATCAAATCAGCTATGTGAAGTGGGATCACAACCGCATCTTACCGATAGCCGACGCTTCCCAAACAGAAGCGGTCTACAGCTTGTTTGACCGGCTCCGCGAAGCCTTTCCATTGGTCGAGTTTGAAAGCTGTGCCTCCGGGGGCGGCCGCATTGATTTCGGGATCCTTCAACACACTCAACGCGTTTGGTTGTCAGACAGCAACGACGCGATTGAGCGCCAGAAAATTCAACACAATGCGGCGCTGTTCCTGCCCGCGAGCGTAACAGGCAGTCATGTCGGGCCGCGCCGCTGCCACACCTCCGGTCGCACAATCGACATCAGGCTTCGGGCCTGGACCGCAGCACAACGGCACATGGGTTTCGAGATGGACCCAAGAGAACTCACTGAAGAAGAAGCGAACATCCTCAGCCAGACGACAAGCTGGTGGAAGAACAATCGCGACTGGATGATGAGCGCAGACATTCTGCGTCTGGACACATCGGATCCTGCCGAGGTTGCCGAGCTTCACAGGTCTGCATCTGGGGACCGCTTTGTAGTCTTCTCCGCTCTTCTAAGCCCCTCTGACCAGATAGTGCCCAAACCCCTGAGACTAACGGGATTGGACGCTGACGCTCGCTACTGCGTAAGTTTGAAAGACCGCGCAGATGTCGTTTCTCTATCCCGCGGTGACTGCACGCTGAAGACGGCCGACCTGAGTCTTTCCGGGCAATACCTCATGCAGCATGGACTAAACCTGCCTTGGAGGTTCCCCGAGAGCATGTGGGTCGTTGAAGGACAGCGGCTATGACCACGCCATACTCACTTTATTCTACAAGGACGGCCAACCATGCCCGCGACATTTCCTGACCTTAAGAACGCGTCCGTTTTCATTACCGGTGGCGGGTCCGGTATCGGCGCCGCATTGACCAGTGGCTTTCTTGCTCAAGGTGCCAAGGTCGCCTTTGTGCAGCGTTCGGACGCAACGGCGTTCTGCGACGACATGGAGAGAGTTCATGGCAATCGGCCGCTCTTTATTCCATGCGATATCTCGGATATTCCGGCGCTAAAGGCTGCAATGGACACGGCTGCCTCGCAGCACGGCGCGATCACCGTATTGGTGAATAACGCGGCCAATGATCAACGGCACACGACCGAGGAAGTCACCGAGGAATATTGGGACTGGTGTCAATCCATCAACCTGAAACCCTACTTCTTCGCCTGTCAGCATGCAGTATCCGGTATGCGCGCTGCCGGAGGCGGCTCGATTATCAACTTCTCTTCAATCTCCTACATGATGGGGAATGCCGGCTACCCTGGATACACAACGGCAAATTCCGGCATCAACGGGATGAGCAGAAGCCTCGCGCGCGAGTTCGGCCCCGAGAAGATCCGTGTCAACGCCCTGGCTCCCGGCTGGGTCCTAACACAGAAGCAAAAGGACAAATGGGTTACACCCGAAGCTCTGAGCGCTCATCTGGACCGGCAATGTCTGAAGGACGAAATTGCGCCGGAAGACATCGTCGACCCAGTGCTTTTCCTCGCGTCCAATTCCAGCCGCATGATGACCGGTCAGGCCCTCGTGGTTGACGGCGGTGTCGTGGTGACCGGATGAACCAGACCAGTCAAATCGATTGGATTGCAGTCGACTGGGGCACGACAAATCTGCGCGTGTGGCTGATGAGCGCTGCCAACGAAGTTCTAGCGCAGCACCAATCTCAAGAAGGCATGGGCACCCTTGCGAAGGATCAGTTCGAACCGGCGCTCCTCCACCTGATTGCACAAGACCTGCCCCCCGGCAAGAAGACCAATGTGGTTGTTTGCGGAATGGCTGGCTCAAGGCAGGGCTGGGCTGAAGCACCTTACCTGACAGCCCCCTGCCCGCCTCCCTCGGCCCATCAGGCGACACATGTTTCGGGAACCGACCCAAGGTTGTCGGTCTACCTTCTGCCTGGGGTTAAGCAGACCGGCCCTGAAGACGTGATGCGCGGTGAGGAAACGCAAATTGCCGGCTTGCTCAGCGATAAGCCATCCTACGATGGCATGGTCTGCCTCCCGGGAACCCATACGAAATGGGCCTCCATTGACCATGGCAAGATACGTTCTTTTCAAACGTTCATGACCGGCGAACTCTTCAGTCTGCTGTCGCAAAACTCGGTCCTGAGGCATGGCATCGAGGCCGGCGAACTTGATCTGGAAGAATTTAGGCACGCGCTTCGCCATATCGGCAAAGACCCAAGCGCCTTGGCGGCTGAGCTGTTTCGCATTCGGGCAAAGGGCCTCATTGCCGGTCTTTCGCCATCCAAGGCCTTTAGTCGTCTGTCGGGTCTTTTGATCGGAGCCGAGCTTGCCGCCGTCGGTCTCAGCGCCGAGACAACAAGCTCAGTTATCATCCTGGGCGAGGATCGCGTTGCCCAGGCATACAGGGTCGGTCTGGAAGCCCTGGGACTTTCCAGCACATGCATCTCCGCCGAGTCTGCCACCTTGCGCGGTCTGATCCTCGCCCATGCCTCACTTAAGGAAGCCGCACAATGACCCGTCCTCTTATCGCCATCCTGCGCGGCATCACATCGACGGACGCACTGAGCATCACGGAAGCTTTGATCGCCGAAGGCATCACTCAGATCGAAGTGCCGTTGAACTCACCAGATCCTCTGGAGAGCATTGCACAGATGGCCAAGGAGTTTGGTCAAACCGCGAAGATTGGCGCCGGCACGGTTCTGAGCCCGGAGGATGTTGAGCAGGTCCAAGATGCGGGCGGGACCTTGATCGTGTCGCCCGATTGCAATCCTGAGGTCATACGCGCCACAAAGAAAGCCGGAATGGCCTCATTTCCAGGCGTCATGACGCCCAGCGAGTGCTTCACCGCACTTCGCAACGGTGCGGACGGGTTGAAGCTCTTCCCCGCCAGCCTGATAGGTCCGTCAGGTCTGAAAGCCATGCGTGCCGTCTTGCCCAAAGAAACAGAGACCTATGCTGTTGGCGGCGCAGGACCAGACAATTTCAAGGATTGGATTGCTGCAGGCATCACGGGTTTCGGGATCGGCACGGCGCTCTATGCACCCGGCTTTTCCAGGTCGGACGTCACAGCCCGCGCGAAAGCCATCGTCGCAGCCTACGACCAAGGTTTGGGGCAGAGTGCATGACCGCAATCTTCGACAACCGCATTTGCAAACTTGGTGAAGGGCCGCTCTGGCATCCTGAGCGCGCTCAACTATTCTGGTTCGACATTCTAGGAAAACGCATGCTTTCCCGAAAGGGCGGCCAGGACCAAGAGTGGCAATTTGGGGAACATGTGTCGGCCGCGGGCTGGATTGATGAAGACCGATTGCTGATCGCCAGCGAGACCAAGCTGTTCGAATTTAACCTGAAGACTGAAACTTCTCAGGTGCTCTGCCCACTTGAAGCGGACGATCCCGTAACGCGATCCAACGATGGCCGCACGGATCCCTTTGGCGGTTTCTGGGTCGGCACAATGGGCAAGAACGCAGAACTCGGCAATGGTGCAATCTACCGCTATTACCGGGGAGAACTTCGCAAACTCTTCCCAGACATAACGATCCCGAACGCCATCTGCTTTGCCCCCGACGGTACACGCGCCTATTTCGCCGATACCGCGGTTCAAACCATTTGGCTCGTCGCAATGGACCAGTCCGGGTGGCCTTCTGGAGAACCCGAGGTTTTCCTCGACCTCTCCGGAGAAGACCTCAATCCCGACGGTGCGGTCATCGACGTTTCAGGAAATCTATGGAACGCTCAATGGGGAGCACACCAGGTGGCCTGCTATGATGCACAGGGAAATTTCCTTGAAGCAATCAAGTTCGAGGCAGAACAGATCTCTTGCCCCGCATTTGGCGGCGCCGATCTAACAGCCCTTTTCGCAACTTCCGCGGCGATCGGCATGACCGGAAACGCCGACGGCAAGACCTATCTGTCCCAGACATCCGCCCGGGGCCAAAAAGAACATCGCGTCACCCTTTGAGATCAGAACCCATGAAGCGAACACTAGGCACCTGTTACTATCCGGAACACTGGCCGGAGGAAATCTGGGAGGCCGATGCCCGACGCATGGCTCAAGCCGGGTTGACCTGGGTGCGGATCGGAGAATTCGCCTGGAGCCGTATTGAACCGGAGTCCGAGAACCTCAACTGGGATTGGCTCGATCGCGCCATCGAGGTTTTGGCGGCCGCTGGCCTCAAAATCGTTCTCGGCACACCGACGGCAACACCGCCTCGCTGGATGCTTCATCGTCATCCGGACATGCTTGCCGTTGATGCTCATGGTAATCCCCGCAAGTTCGGGTCGCGGCGTCATTATTGCTTTTCGCACCAAGGCTATGCTCAGGAATGTGATCGGATCGTGCGCCTGATGGCTGAGCGCTACGGCAAAAACCCTCACATCGGTGCCTGGCAGACTGACAATGAATACAGCTGCCACGACACCACCGTGTCTTATTCCGAGGCTGCGAGCGAGGCCTTCCGCGACTGGCTAAAAAAGCGGTATGGCTCGATAGACGCCCTCAATCGCGCCTGGGGCAATGTGTTCTGGTCGATGGACTATGGGAGCTTCCAAGATATTGACCTCCCGAACCTGACCGTAACGGAACCGAACCCGGCGCACGTGCTCGCATTCCGCCGTTTCAGTTCCGATCAGGTGGTTCGTTTCAATCACCGACAGGCCGAAATCCTGCGGAAGCACTCGAGCGCGCCCATCAGCCACAATTTCATGGGTCGTACGACCGATTTCGACCACTTTAAGGTCGGTGACGATCTCGAGATAGCGACCTGGGACAGTTACCCAATGGGCTTTCTCGAAGACCGGGTTAAGGCCACCGCGGATCATAAACGCGCATATGCCCGTCAAGGCGATCCCGACTTTCAGGCATTTCATCATGACATCTATCGTGCCGTGGGCAAGGGACGCTGGTGGGTCATGGAGCAACAGCCAGGCCCCGTGAATTGGGCGCCCTACAATCCGGCCCCACTTCCCGGCATGGTTCGCTTATGGACCTGGGAAGCCTTCGCCCATGGCGCCGAAGCTGTTTGTTACTTCCGCTGGCGGCAGGCTCCTTTCGCCCAGGAGCAGATGCATGCGGGACTTCTAAGGCCAGATAGCGCCGCGGCCCCAGGTCTTGATGAAGCGATGCAGGTCGTTCGAGAGATAGCAGATGCCCCAGACGCGTCGGCCGCAAGAACGCAGATCGGACTAATTTTCGACTACGACGCCGACTTCGCCTGGACCACCCAACCCCACGGCGAGGGCTCAAGCTACTTCCAGCTCGTTTTCGACACCTACCGGGCACTGCGCAAACTGGGTCTTTCGATAGACATATTGCCGCCAACGACCAGGGATTTTTCAAACTACAAGCTTGTAGTCGCACCCGGGCTGATGCATATCCCAGAGGCGCTGAAGCGAGCCTTCTGCGAAACGGACGCAACCGTCGTCCTCGGGCCAAGGGCCGGTGCGCGAGGTCCCGAGATGGAAATCCCGGTACCGCTTCCCCCTGACCTTCCTGGTCTCGACGTCACAGTCTCGCGGGTCGAGAGCATCCGTCCTGACATGCCCATGGCCCTAAGCGGCGAAGGCAATGTCATTGGCTATCGGGAGGAACTGGAAACCTCTTCCGATGCGCTGCTTCAGCTCAAGGATGGCTCTCCTGTCGCAGTGGCAAATGACAATTTGGTCTATATGGCTGGATGGGGCGACCAGACTGCTCTTAATCGGCTGTTCTCAAGTCTCTGCAACACGCTTGAGATCAAGACAATGCTTTTACCGGAAGGTGTTCGTATTCGCGAAACCGCGACTGAACGCTTCTGGTTCAACTATGGCGCTGACTCAGTCGAAACACCGGTCGGTGTGATCCCCGCTGCGGATCTGGTGCGCCAGGCGCTTTAGGCGTCAGGCACGCAAAAAGAAAACCCTGCACCAAAGTCTTGACGCTCGCGACAACCTTGTCATGCTGGATCGAAATTGACCAGTTCGTCAAGATACGGGTTTTGTTTCCGGCTGTGCTCATAGGCCTGAGGCTTGATATCCGCGAAGAGAAGCTCTGCGTTCATTGACGCACTGGCAAGCAGCGCTCCATCGGGCGCGGCAACGCAAGACCTGCCCTGGTAGGCAAAGCTCTGATCAGCTCCGCAATGGTTCGCGTAGGCAATGAAAATCTGACTTTCAAATGCCCTCACAGGCACAACAGAGCCTGCGATGAAAGCCCCTGCCGAGCTCTTAGGGAGTGCCGTTGGCACCAAAACAAGATTGGCACCCCTCATCGCCAGATCGCGGGTACGTTCCGGGAACTCAACATCAAAACAGACAAGAAAACCCAGCTTCAGCCCCTCGAATTCAACAATCAAAGAGGGCGCGTCGCCCGGCTGGAACAAATCCTTTTCATAGGTGCCGTAGAGCTGAACCTTTGAATAGGCTGTTCTTGATCCATCCGGCGTCAAGAAGACTCCCGCATTGAAAACGTGATCGGCCTGCTTGAGCGCGACGCCAACAACCATTGCCAACTCAAGCTTCTTTGCGAGAGCGCTCAACCGCGCGAGCACCGGGCTTTCTTCAAAGCTCTCAGCCAATGAAGCAATCATCTCACCCGCGCCATAGCCGGTAACCGCGAGTTCGGGAAAGACAAGAATGCGCGCGCCTTCCTCGGCGGCTTCAAAGGCAGAACGTTCGATCTCGCAAAGACGCTCTTCCTGGTCGTTGATCGCTGCGTCCATCTGGCAAACGGCGATCTTCATGTCTTGTCGCCTTCGCTCCAAGCGCCGAGCAATTTGGGCAAGTCTCCAAAGCGTGCAACGGAACCAAAAACACACACAGCAACCAAGACAAAGAAAAGCGAGACGGCCGCCATCGTCGGCGTATAGCCATAACGCAACGCGTTGAAGATCTTGATCGGGATCGTCTCAAGCGTGAAGCCTACGGTCATATAAGCGACGATGTATTCGTTCAGGGACAGAACAAATGCAAACGCGAAGCCTGAGATGACATAAGGCCGGATCATCGGGAAAATGATCGTCCGGGCAAGCGTTCGGTCATCGGCTCCCATGGTCATGCCCGCTTCGATGATTTCGTGGTCGACTGTCGCGAAGCCAAGCGTAATGGTCACGAGAGGCAAGCTCACGAAGAAAATGCCGTGGCTAATCACAACAGTCCAAGGCTGGCCATAATAACCGGTCGTAGCCCAGAAACTGAGCGCTCCAAGCGCCGTGATCACTGGCGGGAGAATAAATGGCGCAAACCCGAGGACCTCTACGATCCGCGCCCATGGAGCCACCCTGCGCCACAAGAACCAGGCAAGAGGCAAGGCAATTGCAACACTGATCGAGGCGGCGATCAGCGCAACAGCGACTGAATGAAACAATGCGGAACGCCAGCCTTCATCCGCAAAGACCTGCCAATACCAGTCGAGTGAAAATCCTTGTGGGGGAAAGGAAAGTGTCTTCTTTTCATTGAAGGCAACGCCACCAATCACTGCGATCGGCAGCGTGAGGAATATGGCCAGACAGGCAAAGAAGATCCGCGATAGCCAGGTGAGGCTCATGACCCGCCTCCCCTGCGATTGATCTGACCAGAGATCGCCACGAGCACAAGACTTGCGACCACGAGGAACACGGCCATGGCCGCAGCAAACGGCATGTTCGATTGGTAGATAGCCTGGTCAGTCACCAAAACAGACAGCGTCCAGTGCTGCGGTCGTCCAAGGATCTGCGGCAAGAGATAGGCGCCAAGGGCAAATATGAAAACGATGATGAAAGTCGCCAGCAGGGTCTTGCGCATGGCCGGCAGCACCACGTTTAAAAACCCGCGAACGGGCGATGCGCCCAAGGTTCGGGCAGCTTCCATGAGAGACGGATCAAGCCGGGAAAAAGCTGGGTAAAGCACCAGAACTGTATAGGGAAATGCCTGATAGACGAGACCGGTCAAAACAGCGGCGAAACTCGGCGTCCAGGCCACGGGCTTGTCCATCAGACCAAGCCAGACGAACAGATTGGAAAGACCAGCCGTGCGACTGAGCAATGTCGACCAGGCAAATCCGATGATAACCTCCGAAAGAGACAGCACGCCTAGGAGGCCGATGAGCCATATCACCTGGGCTCGCCGGGACAGGCGCGTCAGGCGGTAAGTGAAGGGTACGCCCAGGCAAAGGCAGAAAATCGACACAAGTGCGGCAAGGCCGAGAGAAAAGACGAGCATCTCGCCAAAGAAAGGCGAGAGAAAACGTGCGTAGTTGGCAAGCGTGAACGACGGTTCGTAGAAGCCGCCTTGAACCCGCTTGAAAAAGGATACCATCACCATCAGACCGAAGGGGATGACGAAAAAGACCCCGAGCATCAATGTGGGGAAGGTAATCGGCAAATAGTCGGTCAGTTTTTGCGGGGCTGAGCGGCGCATCGCCTAAACCTCCTGTTTGTCGAAGACGACACAGGCTTCTGCGGGAATAGTCACCGAGACCTCATCGCCAATCCGACAGTCGGGATGCGCTTTTGGACTTGTCGCCGCAATAATCCGTTCTGATCCAGCCGTTAGGTGGATTTCGACACTCGCCCCCATTTCCCGCACAAAGCTGACCTTTGCCTTGATCACGCCGGCATCTCCTGGTGCAACAACGACATCCTCCGGTCGAATCGAAACCTGCCGTGTTTCGCCCCTTGGCAGGTCCAGACCGGAAACCAATCCTGCAGAGCATTCTGCACCGCCATCGACGCCGCGCAGTATCAAAAGATTGGCCTGTCCCAGGAAGTCGGCAACGAAAGGGTTTGCAGGCTTACGATACATGTCGATCGGCGGCGCCATTTGCTGGATTCGCCCGGCAGACATGACGACAATCTGATCCGACATGCTCATCGCTTCGCGCTGATCATGAGTTACCACAATGGTGGTAATTCCAAGCCTCTGCTGCAGCTGCCGCAGTTCAACCTGCATCGCCTCCCTCAGCTTTGCATCAAGTGCAGAGAGTGGTTCATCCAAAAGGAAAAGCCTGGGTGAAACAGCCAGAGCACGGGCGATCGCCACTCTCTGACGCTGTCCACCGGACAGCTGTGTGATTGAACGATCCGCAACGCCCGGCAGCTGAACCATGTCCAGCAACTCACTCACACGAGCGCCAATGTCGGCCTTGCTACGCCCACGGATCGCCAACGGATAGGCAATATTCTCGCCGACCGAGAGATGAGGAAACAGGGCAAGGGACTGAAACACCATGCCGAGATCCCGCTTGTGCGCGGGTATGTCATTGAGACGCTCACCGTTCAGAGCGATCTCGCCCGAAGTTGGATCTTCAAGACCAGCGATCATCCGCATCAAGGTCGTCTTGCCGCATCCAGAGGGGCCGAGCAGACAAACGAAGGTTCCCTCGGGCACGGTCAGGGACACACCATCGACGGCAGACACCGATCCGAAACGCTTGCTGACATCGGTAAGGGCGAGACCGGCCATATGAGATTTCCAAACTTCCAGGGCATAGACAAATCCGGCCGCGTGACCGCGGCCGGATCGGTTTTCACGTTAGCCGACGATCAGCTCAGTCCACTTCTGATTCAGCCAATCGGCCTTTGACGTATAGAGGTCGTAGCGTGGAATAATCGGATCGATCGACGAGGAGACGGACGCAAATTCCTCATCAGTCAGCGCAAGTACATCCCGCTTGAGTGTCGGCGCGGTACCAACCTTGAGCGACATCAGCGACTGCATTTCTGGGCGTGTCATGAAATCAATGAACACATGTGCCTCGTCGACCTTGTCCGATGCCCGTGACAGGGCCCAACATCCGCTGTCGAGAATGCCGCCTTCTTTCGGGAAAGTGGAGCGTACCGGGAAGCCGTCGGCTGCAGCCAGACCGGTGACGTCATGATAATATTGGCCCATCGGAATCTCACCGGATTTCAGCGCCTGCTCGAACTGAGCTTCGTCGCGATACCATAGCTGAACGTTCGGCTTCAGTTCGGCGAGCTTGTCCATGACCTTCAGAATGCCTTCCTCGGTATCGAGGATGCCGGTGCCGCCGAAGAAGGTCTTGGCCGTGACTTCAAGCAGGAAGGAGTTGGACACCAACGCGAGAAGGCCAAGTTTGCCTTCATTGGCAGGATCCCAAATGAAAGCCCAGCTTTCTGGTGCTTCCGGATAGGCTTCCGTGTTAGAAACAAGATTGATGTACCAGGCAACGGCGCCAACACCAGCCACCCGGTCGTCTGGATACTTGTTGAGGAACTGAGGCAACACATCACCGGCATTGGTGATCTTGGACATGTCAATCGGCGCCCAGAGCTCGGTTGACTGGCCCTTGAGCATTGCGACTTGAGACATCATGGAAAGATCGGCCGGGGCAGCACCGGCACGAGCCGCCTGCTCCAGCTGCACAAGCCAGGCTTCGCCGGTCGGTTCAGCAACAGACTCAACCGCAATCCCGGTCTCCTCGGTGAACTTCGGGAAGATGTGCTTGTCAAAGCTGTCCTTAAAGTAGCCGCCGTAGACACCAACCTTGATCGAACGATCCTGGGCCCGCAGTACGGATGGCATCGCCAGCATCGAAACACCAGCAGTCGAAGCGGCCAGGAAGGACCGCCGAGAGAATGTTGAACGAGTGTCTTTAATCATGTCAGTTCCCCTTTTTTGTCATGGCGGGCGATCCCAATTACTGCCGGCCAGTATAAAATTCGGCGTCCGTTTCTTTTCGAACGGATCTGCCGGTTAGTTTCCTCCGGCCTCAGGCTGTAGCCCGGGGCTGAAAACCATAAGTGACAGAACTTCGAACAGCATTTGAGCGCCCGCATGTGCCGTGTTCGTGGTGCTGTCGTATTGTGGTGCGACTTCAACGACATCGCCACCAACCAGATTGACGCCCTTGAGCGCCCTGAGGATTTCCTGCGCTTCGCGTGTGGTCAGGCCGCCGATTTCAGGCGTCCCCGTTCCAGGCGCATAAGCAGGGTCCAGACTGTCGATGTCGAAGGAGAGATAGACCGGACCATCCCCAACCTTGGCGCGCGCCATCTCGGCAATTTGAGCGCATCCAAGTTCAGATATCTTTTCCGCGTGAATGACATCCATGCCAGATGCCTTCGAGAACTCCCAAAGATACTCTGAAGACCCCCGGATGCCGATCTGAATGGTTCGTTCAGGATCAAGCACGCCATCAAGTACGGCTTGGCGGAAAGGACCACCATGATGAAAGCGGCTGCCATCGAAAGGTCCTGCAGTGTCACAATGCGCATCGATGTGGATCATACCGACAGGCTGATTTTGACCAACCGCACGCAGGATCGGGAGGGTCATCGAATGGTCGCCACCGATCGACAAGGGAACGACACCTGCGGCGGCGATTTTCGCCACCGTCGCCTCAATGTCTTCATGCGACTGATCGAGGCTGAACCGGCTACGGAAAGGCACGTCGCCCACATCGGCAACCCTCAGGTCCTGGGCTGGCATGCAGTCCAGAACATGGTTGTAGGGCCCGATCCGCTCGATGGTGCGCAGCGCGCGTGGCCCAAAGCGGCACCCGTTTCGGTTGGTGATCCCGAGATCCATCGGCACACCCATTAAGGCTACGTCGAGACCAGAGAAATCCGGAGCGGACCAGTCCATTGGCCGATAAGGAACGTCGAGGAAGGTCGGAATGCCTGCATATGGTGCGACACGCGTTCCCTTCTCATCGAATAGTTTCGAAACAACCTTTTGAAACGACGGATCATAGATCGCTGTTTCGTTCTGGCCGCCGAATTTCTCGCGCAGGGCATCCAGTTTAGGCTTGTCCATTCTCTTTCCTCTACGCGTGTGCTCTTGCAAAAGGAGCTGTCGCGGTCAGTGCGTCAAAACGGTGTCCAAGGTCAGCAATTGCCTCGACACCGACATTGGCAAAGGCAACCCGCAGATGCCGTTCTTGCCCTGGTCCGAAGTAGCTTCCGGGCAGCGCTAGAACCCCGCATCGACGCGCCAGCGCTTCGGCAACTTGCGTCGATGCAACGCCTTCAAAGGGATGGCGAACATAGGCAAAATATGCGCCGATCTGATCGATCTCCCAGCCATCTGCACGGCTCATCGTCTCGGTAAAAGCCGCGATGCGCTGCATGATTGTCTCCAGGGCTGCAGACCGCCACTCACGCAGATTTTCGATCGCCCACGGTAAAGCCATCTGGGCCGCACGCGCCGGACAAATCTGTACACAGTCCAGGATCTTGCCGATCTGACTGATGACCTCACCATCTGCGACGATCGCGCCAAGCCTATGCCCCGGAATCGCGTAGGCTTTGGAGAAGCTGTACAGGCTAATGACCGTTTCCTGCCAATTTTCAGATGCGAAAAGCCGATGCGGCGGCATCTCCTTCGAAATGAAATCGCGGTAGGTCTCATCCACCACCAGCCAGATGCCCCTGTCGGCACACAGCTTGTGAAACGCGTCGATCACACCTGCCGGATAAATTGCGCCAGTCGGATTATTAGGTGTCACGAGCACAATTGCCCTGACCTTTTCGTCGATGAGACCCGCGGCCACCACAGGGTCGGGCAGGAAACCAGCATCAGGGGACAGAGGCAACGGCCGTGCCTCGATGCCCAACATGTCCAGCGTCATCTTGTGATTGAAGTACCACGGCGCAGGGAGCAGGATCGCCTCACCGCTCTTTGCCAGCGCCATCATTGTGACAAAGAAAGCCTGATTGCAGCCAGCAGTAATTGCTGTATTTCCAGGTTCCAAGTCAGCGCCGTAAGTTGACGAAATATCGCTCGCATAAGCCGAACGAAGAGACATGTCCCCAAAGATATCGCCATAGCGCGTCGCGTCAGGTGTCCGCGCAACATCCGAAATACGGTCCAGAAACGCCTGGGGAGGTGCTTCGCCCGGCACAGCCTGGCTCAAGCTGATGACTGGACCCAAGCAACCGTCATAGCCATCCAGCCAAACCTGCGCCTCCGGAATGGGAGGTGTCGCTGTATCCAAAAGATTGGTGTTGAGGCTATTCATTCGGCTCTGGACGTCTTCTCGGTTCAGGAACTAGCGGCGCACCGCGCTTGCCGGCGCTCAATCTCTAGGCATGCGCATTTACACGCCATAAGACCCAATTCTCTTAGCTTGAAAAATAACGTTCTTTCAAACATAACATTTGGAATTATCCATGTGAAAGGCTTGTACATGCGCCCTTCTGGCAGCGACCTTCGACTTTTGCAGGTGTTTGATGCAGTCGTTCGAAATGGCGGTTTTTCAGCGGCTGAAGCTGAATTAAACCTCAGCCAGTCCACCATCAGTAATCACATGACCGCACTTGAGCAGCGGCTGGGAGTGACCCTTTGCCAGAGGGGGCGACGCGGCTTCCGCCTGACGGAGCAGGGACAACGGGTTCACGAAGCGGCATGCCGCCTGGAATCTTCCCTTCTGGACTTTTCCGCAAATGTTGGCGCTCTTCGGGGAAAACTTGCCGGTGAACTCCGGCTTGGCATTCTTGATGCCGTTGCAGAAGATCCGGGAAACAGGTTGCCGGAAGCCTTGGCGTTGTTCAAGAGCCTCGCGCCAGAAGTCAAAATCCTGATTGCTCAAGAACGCCCACAAGATCTGCAGCAAAAAATTCTGGACGGCACCTATCATTGCGGGATCGGGGTCTCGATCACGGCCGTCGAAGGCGTCGAGGAAATGCCCCTGCATGAAGAAGCCCACGGCCTCTACTGCGGGCAAAGCCATCCTCTTTTCCAGGTACCGGATGACCAGATCACTAGCGATACAATCCGCGCCATGCCTTTTGTTCAGCGAGGCTATTGGCGCAAGGAAGACAAACAGCAACACGGGCCGGGACGAATTGAAGCGACCGTCTTCCAGATTGAACCCCAACTGCTTCTCATTAGGTCAGGCTCATACCTTGGATTTCTGCCGCACCACTACGCCGCAAAATGGTGCGCGACAGGCAAGCTAAGGCACCTTGTGCCAGATCATTTCGGCTACGCCTGCCGCTTCATTCTCATGTCGGCCAAAGACGCTCGAAGAACGCAGGTCGTCTCAACCTTTCTGGAGAGCGTCGAGAAAACCTGGTTCTTGCATGAAAAAGTGGCCTGCTGAGGTCGCGCCTCTTTACAGCTCAAGCCTCCATGCGCTCGATGATCACCGCAATGCCCTGACCACCGCCGATACACATGGTGGCCAGCCCATAGCGGCCTCCCGTGCGACGCAACTCATAGGCAAGCTTCACAAGAATGACTGCTCCGGACGCACCAACTGGATGGCCCAGCGCAACGGCTCCACCATTCGGATTTACCTTCTCCGCAGGGAGCTCCAGCTCCTTGGAAACTGCACAGGCTTGCGCTGCAAAAGCCTCATTGGACTCGATGACGTCAAGGTCACTCACGGATAGACCAGCGCGCTTCAGCGCCTGCCGTGTCGCCGGGATCGGCCCCAACCCCATAACCTCAGGCGCCACCCCACCAAGTCCATAAGAAACAATCCGCGCCAACGGCTCAACGCCTCGGCCCTGTGCGATCTCTTCATCCATGAGAATCACTGCAGCAGCACCATCGTTGATACCGCTCGCGTTGCCTGCGGTCACTGTGCCATCCTTGCGGAAGGCCGAGCGAAGCTTGGCCATGTCTTCGAGAGAGACGCCTTCGCGCACATGTTCGTCTGTATCGAACACGACCTCGGAGCGACCTTTGCGGACGGTAGTCGGCAGGATCTGATCCTTGAAATGGCCTTGCGCAATCGCTGCTGCGGCGCGTCGATGGGACTCCACCGCGAAAGTGTCTTGAGCAGCCCGGTCAATCTCGTCGCGTGCTGCAATATTTTCCGCGGTGATACCCATATGGCCATTGCCGAAAGGATCGTTCAGCGCGCCGATCATCATGTCGACGGCGGTCACGTCTCCCATTTTTTGTCCGAACCGGCTCGCGGTGACCAATTGTCCGGAGCGGCTCATGTTTTCGGCTCCGCCCGCCAATACAATCTCTGAATTTCCGAGCAAGACCTGCTCTGCGGCTGAAACAACCGCTTGCAGACCTGATCCACACAGACGATTCAAGGTCAAGGCTGGTGATGTCTCAGGAACACCGGCTCGTATCGCAACGACGCGGCTGAGGTACATATCTTCGGGCGCTGTATGGATTACATTTCCAAAAACGGATTGCCGGACATCCGCGCCCTCGCAACCAGCCCTGGTTATGGCCTCACGTGCAACAGCGGCGCCTAATTCGCAAGGCGACACACTTGCCAGAGAACCGCCGAAATCACCAATTGCAGTGCGAACGCCGGATGCGATCACGACTTTTCTCGTCATGTGAAAATCCTCATATGGAAGCCAGCTTACTCAGAACGAGCAAACTCCTCGATCTATAAATCAAGGGTATGAGGTAATTTCGCAAAATACGCCCGATCATTCCAGACCTGACGCTGCGCCATCTAGACCAAAGTTGAAGAACTCGGAAAAATCGGCGCACCTGCGAGAAACAGGGACGCACCAATTGGCGCGAGAATCTCGACCTAAGATCGGCAATTCCACACGTAGATCGACGCGGCTAGGGAGAAGCCAGCCAGACATGATCCAACAGGGCCATAATATCAAGAGAAACCGCTTTAAGCTGCCAAAGCAGCAAACCGGATAGTCAGCTGTTTACGAGTTCCAGCTTCTTGTTTGAAGACGTCTTCATCTCTTTGATGGGTGCCCATGCGACAGGCGCGACCTTCTTGCCGTCCGCTAGCTTCGGAGCACTTTGAGCTGGCTGTCCAGCCTTGAGCATGTAACCGATGTAGCGCGTGGATTCGACCGGATCGTAGCCGAGACGAATTCTCAGCTTCTTGCGAAGCTTTGAGATATGGCTCTCAACGACGCATTCGTCGACTTCCTCATTCATGACGCCATAGACCGCGTTGAAAAGTTGGCTCTTGGTCACCCGGCGTCCGGTGTTTCGAACGAGGTATTCCAGAATCCTGCGCTCTCTGCGAGGCAGCATCATGTCTTCACCGCCAACGATCGGATCACGGCCATCGAAGAAGACCTGTATCGGCCCGCTTTCGACCTTTTCGTCTTCAGCGAGTGTACGTCTGCGAATTGCCCCGACTCGAGCCAGGATTTCCTTGACGTGCACCGGCTTGCGGAGAACGTCATCTACCCCAGCTGTGAAAAAATCGAGTGTTGTGTCGAGGCTGGGCTTATCTTCCAGCACAATGATCGGAGTATCCGCGCATCTGTTGCGAATGAGGCCAGGAAAGGTTGCCCTTGTCTCACCAGCCCCGATCAGAAAACCTTCGACAGCTTCAAGATCGCTGTCCGGCGCCACCGCAAGCCAATCACCCAACTCCTCTGCGTGAAGTTCAAGCGTTGCAAAACCCTCACGCTCAAACGCCGAGGCGTACCCTGACGTAACTATTTCCCGTTCATCAACTAAAACAAACACGGTGCCCACTCCAGAATTTTCCCGATGTAATTACCACTAATAGGCAGAAATACGATCGTCAACATTCGGAAACAGGTCAGAAACAGTTACCTATACTCAGGGAGTACAAAAGATTTACATAAAAAATCAGATACTCATAAAATCAACAGATTTATTTTCGATATATTGTGAAACAAATAAATTTAAAATTTGAAATCATTTCATAAATATTATCAGAAGCTGAAAAACTACATACATCATACTGACGCTCACGCAATATGACAATTCGAACTTTCTGAATATATTCGCAAAAAAGAGCCAACCCGCTTGGCGGATTGGCTCAGACTCCCAGAACACTTTCTTTCGTGAAACGCAGTCAGGACGCGGACAATGCTTGCGCCAAGTCATTAAACGGATCGCTGTTTTCAACTTGTTCCGGCGACTGACGCAGCGCTTCGTAGATCTTGGGAACAAGATCACATGCCTTGTCCAGACCGGCATTCATCCCAGGCTGGTAACCGCCAAGCAGCCGCAGGTCACGGGTTTCCTCATACTCTGAAATCATGCCCTTCAACCTGTGGATCAACTCACGCTGCTCGCCAGTCCAGGCGCGTTGAGCAAGCCGCGAAGTCGACTTCAAGACATCCACCGGCGGATAACGCCCCGCGTCGGCAATTCCGCGGTCCAGGACGATATGTCCATCCAGCAATCCACGGATCGCATCGGAGACAGGATCATTATGATCATCGCCATCCACCAGGACGGAGACAATTGCTGTGATACTACCGCTCCCTTCTGCCCCGGGCCCTGCCCGCTCCAGAAGCTTGGCAAGATCTGAGAAGACACTCGGGGTAAACCCACGCGCAACTGGCGGCTCCCCTGCAGCCATTGCCACATCCCGGGCGGCATGCGCGAACCGCGTCGCACTGTCGACGATCAAAAGAACTGATTGCCCCAGAGATCGATAATATTCGGCAACACTCATGGCCGTTTTGGGTGCGAGGCGCCGCATCATGGCACTTTCATCGCCCGTGGCGGCAACCACGACGGACCGCTCCAAGGCATCACCGAGCACATCATCGATAAATTCACGCACTTCTCGGCCGCGCTCTCCAACGAGTCCGACAACCACCGTATCAAACTCACCAAACCCAGCAAGCATTCCCAGCATCGTCGATTTGCCTACGCCCGACCCAGCGAAGATACCAATTCTCTGGCCGACACACATCGGGGTGAAAAGGTCGAGAACGCGAATACCAGTTCGCACTGGCTTTTCGATTTTTCCTCGCTCCATCGGAGCAGGTGGCTCACGGTCAAGCAGCCAAGCTTCAGGACCATAGGCAAGCGCGCCTTTGTCATCCACGGCTTTGCCCAGCGCATTTACCACCCGCCCACGCCAACTCTCATGAGGATGAATGGCCAGGCCGCCCATCCGGTAAGCCCGGCAACCAATGCCGATATCATTCGAACGGTCAAAGGGCTTAACGACGACATCCTGCTCATCAAGGAGAATGATCTCACCCTTTCGGCAGACGTCACGTCCCTCGAAAACCACGAGATCCCCGAGGCAGACCGACTTGGAGAGACCTTTCACGCGGAGCGAATCTGCAGAGACATGTGTCACCCGCCCGCCGATGCGGACTGGTCCGATCTCCGTTTCAGCAGCAGCGATGGAAAGAGAAAGCCGATCAAGACTGTTCATGTGCCACCAAGGTTTCGTGGCGTTCCTGAAGCGCTTTAAGCACATCGATCGGCAATCGATTGGACGAATGCGCAGCTATCGCCTCAAGCTGCTCGCCCGTTGGCATCTTCTCTCTCTTCGCAAGGGGAGCAACGTCCACTTCGCTCTCCGTTGAATTCACAGTCGCCGAGAGCCGCGTCAGATCCAGCGGGCCGGCTTGCGCGCTCGCCGTTGCCGCTCCGACTTCTGCACCAAGAACATTCAAACTGCTGTTCTCTGGCTTCTTGGGAGGAACCGGTGGCGGCGGAGGTGTATCCGTGTTGGACGCCATCGTCTGGCTAGTACGCAGAATATCTCCAGCTTCCTGCAACGCAGGGTCGGCAGAAAAATGAGTGTCAGCCGCTTGACCAACCATCGAATAGGCAGTCATCCCCGCAAGACCAAGCGGCCCGCCCAAAGCAAGCCCATACAGAGCGTTGCCTGCAAATCTGGCGCCCTCAGACATTTGGTCACCCGTGACCGAACGATAGATCTCAGACACGCCCGGGATATGCTGCAACGGGTTGAGAATATCAAGCAAATCCGAGAACCCGAGCGGACGCTCAGACCCACCACCATCGCGAACCTCATTGCCTGGCCGGGACGCGGGGACCGGAATGCGAGCAACCGACCCCGGCTCAGTGAGCGCAACGCCCTGAACCAAACTCATGAGGTTTCTCCAAGTTCACGTATGGCCGTTTCCTGGGTTTGATTGCTTGCATCGATCATGCTGGTCGCGCTCTCGAACGCGCGCGTGATCATGATCAGTTTCGTCATCTCACGAATGGGATTGATGTTGGCACCTTCGACGTAGCCCTGCCGAATGCCATTCGTCGTGAAATCCTGAACAGGCCTGGCCGGTTTGTCTGGCACGACACCAGAGTTGTCGGTCCTCGTGAGCTGCGCATCATCATCAATCAGGAAAAGGCCAATCGCACCGGCACCGCCGTCACCCTGGAGAATCTCACCAGTTTGATCGATGTGGGGAGCTCCCCCTTCCGGGTCGAGTAGAATTGGCAATCCTCCCGCATCCAGAACGTCATAGCCGTTGACTGTTTTCAGCGCGCCATTGGCATCCATCTCCATGCGCCCGTCCCTCGTGTACGTAACGCCCTCAGGTGTGCGGACCGCAAACCAGGCCTCTCCCTCGATTGCAACGTCGAGAGGATTGTCCGTCTTCGTCAGACCACCAAACTGGCGTGAGATGAACATCTCGCCGGTCGAGGCATATGCAACCTTGTCTTGCCCGGCCTTGGAAACCAGCTCGGAAAATTTGATCTCATCGGCACGATAGCCGGATGTATTCATATTGGAGATGTTGCGAGAAACCGTCTCGAGGCGATTTGACAGGGCAACCTGCGCAGACAAAGCAACGTAAAGGGCGGACTGCATGGATCAGGATCCCCCCAATTTCAGGCTTTGAATGCTCGCCAGCAGGCTTTCGCCAATGCTGATGGTCGTCGTTGTACCGCTTGAGATCTGCAGGTTGGGAACAGTGTCCAGGTTGGTACCGTTCTCAAGATCATAAAGTGCGGAAAAACGCTGCAGCAGTTCATCCACATACTCGGGATCACCAAGCTGCTCGAAGTCAATCTTTTCAGATATATATTCAGCCTGCTTGTCGATGTCCGACATTGCGAACTCGTCCGGCAAACCAAGAGCAGTGTAAACCGTCTCCGCGAGTGCCTGGTCCGCCAGAACGTCATAAGCGGAACTGATATCTGCAGCCTTTCGACTGAAATAGAGCGCCAGACGCACACCTGCGTTCGACTCCCCCTCATTTTCTTCCAAAGTCTGCCGGGCGTAGTTCTCAACAGTGCCCTCCTGCGCTTTGGAGAACACGGTTGCGGTATCGCCGAATGTGGCGAAATTAAAGGTCTCCGCAAAGTTGACGTACCGATCATCCGCCAGCTGATTGGCGAAGGCCGTGGTTTCATCCACCCCTTCCTCGAGAACCTTCCGCATGAATGCCTTTGCATAGGTCATCTCTTCGAGGCCATGAGCTTTCATGGCGTACGCGAAGATGCGATCATCTTCGAGGAAGTCATCGATGGAATCGATGTTCTCGATGTTCTCTAGATAGTAGGCTGTCTCCCGTTCCACAGTTGGTTCCTGCGCAACGATCTCTAGAGAACGGTCTATATTGCTCGATACGAGCTGATACTGAAGCAATGTACTGATCATCGGTCATCTTCTTCATGCCGGGACGGAATTGACCAAACTTTTGCTCATTGAGCTTGTGTCAGGCTGACCCGCGTCGATCTGCATCTCACATCGACAAGAAAGCTTCAGGCAAGTCTCGCCGCCTAGCTTCACCCCATCGAATTCAGACACGCACCAAATGGGGGCTGCCAGGTGACTATCGTTCTCGGCCTGATTATCGCAGGCGTTTCTCTTCTCGGCGGGTTTGCCGCACTCGGCGGCAAGGTGTCCGTACTATGGCAGCCTTGGGAAGTTGTGATCATTGTTGGCGTTGCCATTGGCACCTTCGTTGTCGCCAACCCTCTCAAGGCCATCATGGACACGCTAACTGCAAGCAGCGATGCACTCCGAAATGCAGTGCCCCGCAAGCGTGACTACCTCGACGTTCTGGCACTGCTTTACGGTTTGATGCGGGAGCTGCGTGCAAAGGGCCGCAATGAGATCGAACCTCACATTGAGGATCCTCAGAACTCATCGATCTTCCAGAACTTTCCAGCAGTCTTGGGCAACCAGAAATTGACGACGTTCGTCTGCGACTATTTCCGCCTGATCATTGTAGGCAACGCTCGTGCCCACGAGATTGAAGCACTCGTTGATGAAGAGCTTCACACGATCCATCGGGATCAGATGAAGCCCTATCACGCTCTTTCGTCCATGGCCGAAGCACTTCCCGCGATCGGCATCGTCGCCGCCGTACTCGGCGTCATCAAAGCGATGGGCGCGATCGATCAGTCGCCCCAGCTGCTCGGCTCTCTGATTGGGGCTGCACTGGTCGGAACCTTCCTGGGCATTTTCCTCTCTTATGCGTTGGTCGGACCGATAGCTGCCAAGATCAAGGCTGTGAGGGAGGCTCGCCTGCGCCCCTATATCGCGGTCAAACAAACACTGCTGGCCTTTATCAACGGCGCCGCTCCGCAGATCGCACTGGAGCATGGTCGCAAGACCATTTCGGAATACGACCGGCCCACAATTGACGAAGTCGAAAGCGAGACCATGAACACAAGCGCACCGGCTGCGGACAACGTTTCTGAAATGCGCCAGAAGGGAGCTGCGTAACCTGATGATGGACGCCGCAACCACCGCCCCCGCCCCTGGCTCAGAACGGGCAATGATCACCGACCGGCTGCTAGACGCCGCTGGTATTTCCGTCGACCGCCTGCCGATGCTTCCGGTTGTCTTTGACCGCATGGCTCGCGTCCTCGCAGACGCAATGCGTCAGAAATCGGCTTCTCCGTCCTACGTATCGGTCAGCTGCGTTGAGAACGACCGGATCGGCGACGTCCTGGACGAATTTGAATCCAACGCTTTGGTCGCAGTCCTTTATTCGCCCGAATGGGACGCCCGCGTCCTTGTTGGCTTTGACCGCGATTTCATTTTCACCATGGTCGATGTCTTGTTTGGTGCGGATGGCACCGAGCCGCCGATTGATGAAGAGCGCTCTTTTTCAAATATTGAAACGAGGATCGCTCGGACAGTCTTCGAGGTTGCCGCCAAAGCCCTTGAAGATTCCTTTGAGCCAATCGCCAAGACCAAACTAAAGCTCGAACGGATCGAAAGTCGCATGGACTTCGCAGTCGTCGGGCGCAGGAACAATCCTGCAGTTGTCGCACGGCTTCTGCTTCAGGCTATCGGTCGGGGCGGAGAAGTCTTCGTCGTGATGCCGCATGCCACATTGAATCCGCTGCGCCAACGCCTTTCGCAAGTGCTCGCTGGCGAAATGTCGACTCGCGACAAGCAGTGGACGCAGCACTTCCACAATGAAATTCAGCGCACCGAGGTGAAGCTCGAGGCAATTCTGGAAGAACGGGAAATGAGCCTTGGCGACATCAGCAGCCTCCGGGTCGGGCAAACGATCGAACTTCAGGCCACCGCCCATAGTCCCGTGATGCTCTCCTGCAATCAGCAACCGGTTTTCAACTGTCAGCTGGGCCAACTCAACGGTTCTTATACGCTGCAGATCGAAGACCTGATCCATGAAGAAAAGGATCTGATCGATGATCTCCGCTCTAGTTGACGGCGTTCTGCTACTCGCACTCGCCGTAACCACCTTCAAGATGGTTCACATGTACCGCGAACTGAAACGGCTTGGTTCCTATCACAACGAGTACCAGCGCATTTTTGATCAGACCGCGTTGGCGCTCGACGGGATTGAAGTGTCAATTCAGGAACTCAATGTGCGCGGTGCTCAAGTTCTCAACGCGCTCGGCTCTCGCATGGATGATGCCCGCGAGCTCATCGCTGAGATCGACGGTTTGACACGAGAAGCAAAGCGTCAGCAATCGGTGTTGAAGTCCGAACTGAAAGAGCTCTCTAAAGAAACAGCTCTTCGGGAAAAAGCTGCGCGACTTGATCCGTCACTCCACGACGACCTTGACCTGTTCCAGGCCCCATCGGCGGCACCTGACGTCCTTGAAGACAGCTCTGGCAACGGTCGCAAGAACAGGTTTCTCAAAGACCGGCCCGTCGAAACGACTTCCTCGGAACAGCCTGGGCCCAAGCCCACGCGTGTCCACCGTATCGACAACACCTTGGGCAGCCCCTTTCGCTCGATTTCCATGCATCAGAAGGATGAACTGTGATGAACAACGACGAAACGATTATCGACCACGTACCCCAAGATGCGGAACCAAAGGTCAACCCGGCAAGCGCCGCGACATTCGCCAAGGTCGAGAGCCCCGACAATGCCGATAAGGATCATAGCTCAGATATCATGGGTGATGACCGCAATCTCGACACGATCCTCGGCATTCCGGTCAACATTCAGGTCGTTCTCGGTTCAGCCACGATGCTGGTTTCAAATCTGCTCAAGCTTGGTCGCGGCGCTGTTATTCCGCTCAACCATCGTGTCGGCGAACCCATCGACATTGTCGTCAATGGCCGAGTGATTGCCCGAGGTGAAGTCGTGGTTGTTGAAGATGACAACTCGCGCTTTGGCGTTTCTCTGACCGAAATCATCAGCGCCCAGACCGGGGCTTTGGAAGCTTGAGGGTAATCCCCCGACATGAATGCGACCGTACAAATGACGACGAACCTGCCGGCAAAACCTCTCAACGGGGTGGAGAAGGTCGCAGCACTGCTGCTGTCACTCGGCAAGACGAACTCTGCGAAGTTGCTGCAGCACTTCGACCAGGAGGAAATCCGCCTGATCACCGTGACCGCAGCGCAGCTCGGCAGCGTGCCGTCAGCGGAAATCGACAAGCTTGCTGATGAATTCATCAAGCAGTTCTCAGATGGCGCGAACCTTTATGGTTCCGCCGGAGAAGTCGAGAAAATGCTCGAGGGTGTTCTGCCGGAAGAGCAGCTCGCCGACATCATGTCCGATGTTCTGGGCAACTCCAATCGATCGATCTGGGATCGATTGGCCACCGTTTCAGAAACCGTGTTTGCGAACTACCTGCTAAAGGAACATCCGCAAACTGCCGCTCTGATCCTGACCAAGATCAAACCTAGCGCTGCTGCAAAGGTTCTCGGCCAGATCAACCCTCAGCTCCGAAATCAATTGGTTCGCCGCATGCTGTCGATCAAGGCAGTCGTGCCCGAGATCATGCGGGAAATCGAGAAAACCATGCATGAAGACTTCATGCTCAATCTCTCAGGTACTCTCGAGGCAGATTCCTACGCAAGAATGGCGGACATCCTCAACAAGATGGACCGCGATCACATGGAGGATGCGCTCGAGAACCTGAACGACGTTCGGCCCAAGACCGCCGAATTGTTGAAAGGCCTCCTCTTCACCTTCGATGACATCATCAATCTCAATGCACGCACAAGGATGGCGATCTTCGATCAGATTCCGACAGACCGGATTGTAATGGCTCTCAAGGGTACCGACGCGAATTTCCGGGAGGTCATCCTGTCCTCGCTGACCTCACGTGCACGCCGTATTGCCGAGCATGAACTTGCCGGCGGCGAACCTGCCGCACAGAGAGATGTGCTGGAAGCACGCAGCACGATCACCAACCTGGCTCTCGAAATGGCGAGCCGCGGAGAGGTCGAGCTCAATCCGAAGCAGGACGAAGGCGCCTTCTTCAACTAGGTCGGCCACCGCTACTGACCTATTAGCCGGGTAAATATATGTCTGACGATCAGGATAAAGACTCAAAAACAGAGGAGCCAACTGAGAAAAAAATCCAGGACGCGATCGAGAAGGGTAACACACCAACTTCTAAAGAAGCCCCGGTCTTCGCATCTTTCCTGGCGATATTGCTTATAGGAAGCTTTGTCCTTTCTTCCAGCGTCTCGAGCCTCGCGG
This sequence comes from Labrenzia sp. CE80, assembly GCF_009650605.1. NCBI lineage: Bacteria > Pseudomonadati > Pseudomonadota > Alphaproteobacteria > Hyphomicrobiales > Stappiaceae > Labrenzia > Labrenzia sp. CE80. The sequence continues at coordinate 337,618 of NZ_WAJT01000004.1, read as the reverse complement.
CCCAACTGATGCAGATGATCGACAAGGCCGGAGGTTACAAACTAGGAAATGGCGCTGATGCACTTCTCTTGTCCCACGCGATCTCGTTGGAGGTCGGGCGTTTCCTCGCGCCCATTGTCACAATCATCGCGCTTGCGGGCCTCACCTCTGCGTTCATGCAGAACAAACCCCGGCTGGTGCTGCACCGTATCAAACCAGATGGATCGCGGCTCTCCCCGATCAAGGGCTGGAACCGAATATTCGGCGCACAGGGTTTCGTCGAATTTCTCAAAGCGGTATTCAAGTTCTCAACCGTCAGCGTGGTGGCCTTTCTGCAATTCCAGGCAAGCCAATCAGGTCTGGTGAGTGCCATGTTCAGTGATCCCAGCACGCTCCCGGAGCTGATCTTGCAGATCTCGATGAAACTCGTCTCCGGCGTTTGCATCGTGACAATTGTGCTTGTCGCCGTGGACATAGCCTGGTCCAGAAGCCATTGGCGCAAGAACCTGCGCATGAGCAAGCAGGACATCAAGGACGAGCACAAACAGGCCGAGGGTGACCCGATCGTCAAGGCACGTCAGCGATCTCTCGCCAGAGATCGCGCTCGTAACCGCATGATGTCCGCCGTACCCAAAGCAACATTGGTCGTCGCCAACCCGACGCACTTTGCAGTCGCGCTTCGATATGAAAGCGACACCATGGCTGCGCCTGTCGTAGTTGCCAAAGGGCAGGATCTCATTGCCCTCAAGATCCGTCAGATCGCAGAGGAAAATGAGATACCTGTGATTGAAGATCGTGAGCTTGCAAGGTCTCTTTTTGCTAGTGCTGAAATAGATCGTATGATTCCAGCTCAGTTCTATAGGGTGGTTGCAGAAATCATCTGCTACGTGTACTCACGCCGGGTCGACGCTGTTGTATAACTTGGCGTATCACGAGAGTGAAAGTATGCAGGGATCATCAGAAGATCGCGGTGAGCCGCTAAATTCGGAAGGCGCTGACCGCATCCGGAAAGAGGCGATTGCCGTTGCGCTTGCTCCGTTCACAGCTGAAATGAAGCTGGTGGACGTGATAGACCTCGTGGCCTACGTCCGAACCGAGAAACACGCCAATATCTCCGATCTGATCAAGTCGTCTGCGGAATTGTTCTTCAAAGAAGGCACGCTACGCTACGGCATGGGCGCGAACGTCGAGCTTGACTGGGATACAACACCCACCATCGGCCTTGACCTCGAGTTCTTCAACATGGGTGTATGGGTCTATTTGACCCTAATTTTGAGCTCTCCGGATAACGCCCTGAATGTGGCGTATATCGAGTTCACCGGCTCAAACCCGGATGAGGAAGAAGAAGACAACACCCAACGTCTTCTGACTGCTCTTCAAGACTCCCGGCTCTGAAATCCCTTCAGATGGAGCAGAATGCGCCTTGGCAGTTCAACCTATCTGCCCAGAACGTCCATATGTTGAGAAGCAAATTCAGACAAACTACACAAAAAAGACCGCGGAAGGGTGTGATAAACCTCCGCGGCCAAAATAGTATAAAATCAGAGTCTCAGATGCACTGAATGGGATCAGTGCGTGATAACGACATCCTTGTCGAAATAGTTGAACTCTTCCACAAGCACGTCCTGAATGACATCGGATCCAATCCTCTGGTTCGCAGCACCTTTGAGATAGCTTGTCAGAGCGTCCAGATCGTAGCGTTCGAGCTTTTTGAAATCGAGCGCCTCATCTGCGTAGATTCGGCGGAAAGCTTCATCGATGAGAAAGGGATGCGGCGGTACTGGAAGCTCCCTCAACGCATCAGCGTCAGCGGTAAAGACCAGCTTGGCGACCACATAGCCCTGCAATGCTCCATCGGACAGGATCGGCACATTGACCGGACGTATTGTCTCGTAATCCAGACCACCAAGGCCGGTCGTCTCCCCGTCAGAAGCAGCCATCTTGTCGTTCATCCAGTAAACGGTGGCATAACTCGACCCCAACGCAGCAATTGGCATCCAGAGGCCGACAACAAGCATCTTAATCATGCGCAGCACCTGGAGATGACCGGCTGTAGGTTCCGTCAGAATCTGCCTCGAGCATGGACCTTGCCAGAAGCTCCGTGATCTCCTTCATAGCCTTCATATGATGAGACAGAAGCTCCATGTTTTCAGACAAATCACGCTTCAGTTCTTGCAAGAGATCTGTCACCTCCTGGTCATGCAATACCGGCGGCAGAGACGCACGGGCTCGAGCAAGATCCAGCAAGGCTTGGCTTTTACGATGTTCAAAGGTCTTCAAGCTGCTGTTTTCGCCATTTCGAAGCGCCAGGGTTTCCGCTCGAACAGCTGAAATCGAACGCTTTATGGCTGTTGTAAGCGCGGCAAATGCAGCCTGTGGCAGAACAGCAGCGGGGTGAGGAGCCGCAGGCTCCAGGGCTTGGTCAGACGTCATGCGTTGTCCTTGAGTGTAGTGCTGAGAAGGTCTGCGATACCGACACCGCCACTGGCGGCGATCTGATTGCCAACTTGTTCCGCGAGCATAGATTTCCAGATCTCGCCAGTCGCGCCTTCACCAAAAACCTGGCCGGCGTCATCCGGCAGCATCGTTTCCACAAACTGATGCAAAACCAAAGCCTCAAATTTCTCGGCCGGCGACTGAGACGCAGATCGGACGACGCTGGAGGTATCTCGTGTCGACGATATTGATGCAAAACTCGGGAATTGATTTGGCCCCATCGCCTCGGCGAAAGACAGTTCCCCTGCTCCCGACGATCGAGACAGACGGCTGAGCTTTGTAGTGGCCTCCCTGAGATCAACGGGATTTGCTGCCCGGGACACCTCGAGTATGAGGTCTGAGGGTGGAGAGATAGCCATTAGAGAAAACTCCAACTGCATGTTTGAAGGAACTTGAGCGAGTTACAGCAGGGCCAAAAATTCGACCTCACGAACGCTCGCTAGCCTGTGAAATCTATGCCTCGCAACTTGCGGGAAGCTTGTGTTCGCCGGCCAAGCTGCTGAGACAGAAGCTCGGACAGGCGGTTGTCTTCCTCAACCCGCCGATCGGACGCCCGCATACGCGCCAGGCGTTGTTCAATGACCTGCAGCATCATGCGCTGGCGCGTGTATTCGCACTCGACCTTAGCACGCGCGACGGTCAATTCTCCCTGCTCCTCGGCGATCGTTTTCAGCCGCTGTGCGGCGTTCCGAATAAACCTCTCTTGCTGCGCCAGATCGCCTTTCGCGAGGGCATCCAGAACCCTTTCTTCACGCTCAACCAGTTCTTCTGCTTGTGCATCCAGTTTTTGAAGCAACCAGGAAGACAAAAGGCATAGCTGCTGCTGCAGTTTCAGCATCCGAGCAATTTCGTGGGTGTTTTTTTTCATCAGTTCAGCCAAGTTGTAGCCAGGTAAAATAGCCGTCCAGGAAAAGCGTGATTGCTTCTGCCGAGACGAGGAAAAGGAGGTACATGCCGCCCGCAATGACGAAGGGCATGGAGATGAAGTAGACGGGTATTTGCGGCGTGAGCTTGTTGACCATCCCGATCGCGAGATTGACGACAATCGTATAGACGACGAAGGGACTACAGATGCGCAGGGCCAGCACAAAGGTGGACGAAAGCTGATCGACGAAACGCTCTAGGCCAGAGACAACATCAATCTCTCCACCAGGCGGCAACGTCTCATAAGAAGCAGCGAGCCCCTTGAGCACTTCCCAGTGCTGATTGGTGATGAAGATCATCGCCGTTGCAGTCAAGGTCATGAGACTGGCCAACGGAGGCAAGGCCTCGCTACCCTCGATCGACATTCCCGGCATGTTTGACAGCCCGATTGCCATGGAGACAAGGGTCGCAAGCGTCTCCAAGGCAACGAAGAAAATGCGCCCGAGAAAGCCGATCAGAAAGCCCGTGAAGAGCTCGCTGACAATCAGACCACCGACGGTGACCAGGGATTGATCAGGCAAAGCAGCCTGCATGGTCGGCAGCAACATGGGCGCAAGCGCAAGCGTGACGGACAAGGCGATGAACAGCCGAATCCGCATAGCGACCCTGTCGCTTGAGAACCCGGGAATGATCATCAGACACGCTCCGATCCTGCAGAAAAGCAGGAATGTCGCCAGCAAAGCCGTGGTCCCGAAGCTGCTGAGCAGCGCTCCGGCCAGCATCAGGAAACGCTGCCGAGAGCATGAACATCAACGCCTCGAGCGATCTCCAGATGGGACAGAACTGGAAGCGTCGGGAACATGCGCTCCACAATCATGCGGACATACGGACGGGCATCTGGCGCGGCAACAACAGCAAAACGCTTGCCCTCATTCATGTGTTTCTTAACGGCCTCAGACATCTGAGAACCAAATTCTTCAACAAGCTGAGGCTCGATATCGAACTCGGTGACCTCACCTTTGGCGTCTCGCTTAAGGCTCTGATGGAACGCCAGGTCCCAGCGGTTGCCAAGCCGCAGGATATTCAACGGACCACCCTCGGCAAGATCGCCGCATATCTGCTGAGCGACACGCATGCGAACATGCTCGACGACTTGCTCGGATCTTCTGACGTGAGGAACGATCTCCGCTACGGCTTCAAGGATCAGATGAAGGTTTCGGATTGAGACCCTTTCGGCCAACAGCAGTTTGAGAACCGCCTGCAGACCGGAATAGGAGGTATGTGCAGGACAGATGTCATCAAGCAGCTTCCGGTACTCGGGATCCAGCCGATCGAATAGGTTGCGCATATCCTTGTAGGAGAGCAACTGCGGCAGATTGTTGCGAATGACTTCGCTAAGGTGAGTTAGAATAACCGTGTTGTTTTCCGCCGGCGTCAATCCACCCCTGACGAGTTCTTCACGGTAGGCAGCTGGCACCCAGAAAGCCGGCATGCCAAACGCTGGTTCCCGCGTCGGATCGCCAGGAACAGGGAGCTTGTCGTCATTGGAGGAGATGACGAGAAGCTCACCCACCTTCAGCTGTTGCATGACCACCACAGTGCCGTGGATCTTGATCTGGTAGCTCTTGGGATCCAGCGTCAAACTGTCGGTCACCCGAATATCAGGAACGACGAAACCGTATTGCTCGGCAAACTTACGCCGCATCTTTCCGACGCGCCGCGACAGCTCACCGTGCTTGGCAAGCAGCTGGCCTGCAACCTGTTTGCCAAGGCAAAGTTCGATCTCTGCGGTCTTGAGCGACTCCTTGACCGATTCCCGAGATTCTTCTTTCTTGACCGCGGCAGCCGCCGCCTCTTTCTCTTCCTCGGCAAGCTTGCGGGCTGCCAGGCGTTTGGGAATTGCATACCCGGTGAAGCCCATCGCAGCTGCGAGCATCGCAAAAGGCAAAAACGGCAGTCCGGGCATAACGGCAAAGATCGCCATCAATATACCCGCAACGAAGAGCGCGCGTGGATAGCCACCCAATTGCCCGAGAACCGCTTTGTCTGTCGTTCCGCGTGTGCCGCCCTTCGACACGAGCAGACCAGCAGCAAGTGAGACGACAAGTGCAGGAATTTGGGACACCAGACCGTCGCCAACCGAAAGTTTGGTAAAGACGTCGGCGGCATCGCCAGGGCTCATGTCATAGCGCGTTACGCCAATAATCATTCCACCAAGGATATTGACGGCGGTGATGATCAGGCCTGCGATCGCATCGCCGCGAACGAACTTGGACGCACCGTCCATCGCACCGAAGAATGAACTTTCTTCTTCAAGCTCGCTGCGTCGACGTTGAGCTTCCTTGTCATTGATAAGTCCGGCCGACAAATCCGCGTCAATGGCCATCTGCTTGCCCGGGATGGAGTCGAGTGTGAAGCGTGCCCCAACCTCAGCGATACGCGTCGCGCCTTTTGTAATCACCAGGAAGTTGACGGTGATCAGGATCGCAAACACAATCAGACCGATTACAAAATCCCCACTCATCACGAACTGGGAAAAGCCATTGATCACGTAACCGGCTGCATCAAGGCCTTCATGGCCATCCGCCAGAATAACGCGGGTGGTTGCTATGTTGAGCGACAGCCGCAGCATCGTCGCGATCAAAAGCACAGTCGGAAAGGAAGAAAACTCGAGCGGTTTGCCGATCCAGAGTGCCACCATCAGGATCAACACTGAGAGCGCGATGGAAAAGGCCAGACCGACATCGATCAAAAACGTCGGGATTGGCAGAAACAGAACCGCCAAGATCATGACGATTCCGATTGCAAAGCCGACATCGCGTCGACTTTCTGGTGTGGCAGAGACGGGCGAAGACAGGGCGGTGTCGGACATCTATTCTCTCGGTGAGCCTGGGATTTTCGAGAGGATGCAAGCCGAAGCTTGCGCGAGCATGGAGAGCTTTGCCTAGTTCAGAAAACCGCCCTAAAAGCCATTCTCGATCCGGCCGTAAACAAGCACGGTCAGGTAGTGGATCTGACCTCCAATGAACGGCCCCGCAACGACAATCATCACCAAGATCGCCAGGATCTTGGGAATGAAGGTCAATGTAACTTCCTGAACCTGCGTCAGGGCTTGAAGCAGCGCAATGCCGATCCCGACCACCATTGCAGGGATGATGGCCGGGGCGGAGCCGACAATAATCGTCCAGATGGCCGCCCTGACCATATCAAGTGCATCGATTTCATTCATGACTCAGGAAATCTTCACGCCGCTGCCAAGAAGAATACCCTCGCCCGTATCGAGCCCCAGCACCGTGCCATCATCATAGATCTCGACAGACTCGACTGTTCCCGTTGTGCCATCCGCATCGGTGACCGTGCGCCCGAGAAGGTCATCAACCTGGCCGAAAGACATATTGGCCAATAGGGTTTCCAGCTTTGAATTTGTCTCGATGGCCTGCTCCACCTGCGAGAAGCTCGCCAGCTGGGCCAGCTGCTCGGAGGAATCCACCGGATCGGTAGGATCCTGATTTTGCATCTGCGCCATCATCAACTGCAGAAAGGCCTCGTAGTCGACAGTCAGCTGCTCCTGTGCAGTACTTGCCGCAGATGTTGAACTCGTCGTGGTGGCACTTACAGCATCAACACTCATGATTTCATCCTTCTCAAACCGCTGCAAGGATGCTTGCGGCAACTTTTCTGTTGTGTGTGGGGGACATCAGATCGTCTTCGATCGGATATAGGTTTCTTACGAGCTTCATCGCGTCGAACCAGCGGCCATCACCTGCAAGTGCAGCAACTTCATCGAGGCCGTCGAGAACATCCTCGTCGGAAAAACCGCGTCGGACAGACAGAAGCACCATTTCAAAGAGGTCTCTCATCATCGGCGCCGAAGTCGGATCCATCACCATGGACTGGAGAATGAAATAGATCTGGCGCAACGGGGTCGTCGCTTCATCCTGTTGCAGGATGTGACCTTCGAGCAAAAAAACCGCATCGTTCATCAGCTCAAGCTGTGTCTTGCGTTCGACGCGGATCACCGCGCCGTTGAGAAAGAGCCTTTCTCCTGCCTTCAAGCCGATCTTCATGAGGAAGCTCCTTGAAGGCTGTCGCGGATGATTGAGTTGATCTGGATAAGTCCGTCGAAGGTCTTCACTTCGTTTTGACGGATCTTCTCGATTTCCTTCAGCACCCAGATCCCGACCGAAATAAGATCCGCTCGCAAGGCCGTCGGCAGTGCGTTCGCATCATCGCTCAAGCTTTCCATGAAATACGTCCAAAGACGGCGGGTATTGAAGATCGCCTCTACCGCCTCACGAGATTGAGTACCCTTTTCTTGTGCGACTTCCAGCATGCCGATCACGATATCCATCGCCTCGGCCTCGTTCATTCGGTCGTCTGAGCAGATCTCATCCATCGTCTCGGCATAGGACAGATTGTACATGGGGCCTCTCTTGGTTTCCTGTCATTGCAATGCGGCTTCACGTCGCTTGAAAATCTCAGAGGTAGTTGATGATGCTCAACTGCTGGATCCTGGCGCTGATCGCGTAGGTTGTTTCCAGCTGCGTGATCGCCGTATTCAAACGGACCGAAGTCTCTTCCAGATCGACATTCTCGAGTGCATTGACGCGCTCATTGAGGATATCGGTCTGGATTGAGAGGCGATCGCTGGCTTGCGAGACACGCTCCTGCGCGACACCAATCTCACCCTGCAGACTGGTCACGCCAGCAATCGCTGATCCCAGCATGCTGATCGCTGTATCGACCACTGTCTTGAAGACTTCGGAATCGAGGTTCACGTTCCCCAAGTCGGACATCATCGTGTAGACTTGAGCCAACTCGCGGAAAGCATCTTCATTCGCACTGACGGATGTACTTAGGACCTCACTGGTCGAAATCCGGCTCTCGACTTCCAGGTCTGACGCCGTTGACCAGTTCGTTCCCCACGCCGGATCTGCGAACATGGCCGCGAAATTGCCGGTCAGGTAAGTGTCCATCTGGGCGACCGTGATACCCGCGACGGCCGGATTGTCTTGAGTGAAGCCAAATTCCGCAAAGAAGGCGGCATCAGCAGCAACCTTGTTCGTCGACGTGGCATCGCTGTAATCCGCCAGAGGGACTTCGTCCGTGTTAAGGCCCGCAAACAGGTAACTACCGTTCAACTGCGTATTGAGGCGCGACACCAGCAATTGCATGCCGCCCTCGGCCTCGGCTTGTGTCACCGATGCAGCTCCATCGCTGTCGCGTACCGCGACAAGCGAGGCTAGGAATTCTTCGGAATTGGTTCTGATATCACTCAAGGCGGCCTGACTGATATCGAGCCGCGACGCCGTCAGTGCATTCGTATCGATGATCGAATTCAGATAGTAGAACTCGGAGCGAAGAGTCACCGCCTCGCCTGTGCGACTACCAAGATCAAGACCGACGTCTGCCTTGCGGCCAGACGAGAGCTCGATCTGAAGCGTATTCACAGTACTCGCCTGCTTCATCATCTGTGTCCGAGCAGAGTCAGACATCGAAATGGTAGAGATATAGGTCGTTTTCATCGCACTTAACTCGCACTGGCCATGAGATCGTCGAGCATGTTGTCGACGGCGGAAATGAGTTTGGCGGCCGCGGCATAGGCCCGCTCGATATCAAGGAGAAGCGTCATCTCCTCATCGATGTTGACACCTGTAGTGTTCGCGAGGCTTTCCGCTGTGCGGCTGACAATGACAGATTGGACTTCCAGATCGCTGGTGGCGCTCTGCCGGTTGCTCTCAAGCCAGCCGACGGACGAGCTCGCAAATCCGGTCAGCGTATCAGTCGGATCGAGTTCCACGCCGGCATCGAAGACCCGAGGCTCATCAAGCGCATCAAGAAAATCTTGATAGCGTCCGGTATATCCGGCGAGATCGGTCGGGTTGTAGTCATAGTCCGGGTCGAGCGGGTCGGAGATACCTCCATCGCGGAGGAGGTCCAGATTGCCGCCCTGATCCGGATCGGCGTTAGCGTTGATCTGGATATCAGCCGCGAGCCCGGAAGACAGAGTGCTTGTCGCCGGCACGGCTGGAGCACCAGACCATGTAAAGAGGCCTGCTTGATCCGGTCCGGCGCCACCGCTTTGGTCGGCCTCGGCGAAGCTCTCGATGAGGCCGCGCGCGATTTCGTCCAGCTGGCTTTGATAGGTTGGGGCAATCTCATCACGCAGTTCGGTCAAGCCATACAATCGACCGCTCGTGGTCGGCATGATCGCGTCAACGCCGGCCACCGGCACACCATCGACATAGACCGAATTGCCCGTTGTTGTGGCGAAGAATGTATTGGTCGGCTCGAAGCTGACCTCGCGCGCCGTCGTTTCAAAAAGAGTTACACCACCATCTGTGTAGACCACGACATCCCCATCCGTGCGGGTCAGCGTGGTGATGCCGATTTCCTCAGAGAGCGCCAGCAGAACCTGATCTCGCGAGTCCAGGGCATCTGTGATGTCATTCCCACTCTGGTTGCCGCGAACAATGATCGTATTCAGGTCCTCAAGCTGGCCAAGCAATTCGTTGATACTGTCGACAGAGTCCGCAATGTCGGCGTCCGCATCGGCCCGAACGTCCTGCACCGCCTCCGAAGATTCGTTCAACGACGTCACCAGATCGCTCGCAGTCGAAAGGAGGTCCTGGGCCAGGATGGTGTCATTAGGGTCGGCAGCCGCATTCTGCAGTGCCGTCTTAAGGTCTCCAAGAAGCGCCGAAGGCGACATCTCCAACTCTGTGTCGCCAATCGTTTCGGCCAGTACTTCGAGCCCCTCCAGGATTGCCTCTTGAGACGTTCCAACAGCGGTAGACTGAAGCAGGGATGCGTATAGAGCATCGTCGGTCACCCGACCGATGCCCTCGACTTGAAGGCCACTTGTCTGACCGCTTTCAGAGATAACGGTGCTTAGTAAAACGGACTTGCGGGAATATCCTGCATCTTGCGCGCCGGCGATGTTGCGCGACACCGTAGATGTTTCGGTCTGCCGGGCGGCAAGCGCCGACTGTGCGACCTGAAGGGCGACTGAGAGGCTCATTTTTCAACTGCTCTGTTAGAACGGAACACTAGCGAACAAGGTTGACCAGCTCTTCGAGGAGGTCCGAGCCCGCCTTGAAGACTTTGGAGTTGGCCGTGTAGGTACGTTGGGATTCAATCATGGAGGTGAGTTCTGTCGCGAGATCCACATTGGATCCCTCGAGAGCACCGACCACGAGATCTCCCAGCCCCCCTTCACCTGGAAAACCGACGCGGACATCACCGCTTTCAGTTGAGACCTGATAGATGTTGCCCGAAAGCGGCGTCAGCTTGTCCGGACTTGCCACATCTGCCAGTGGGATCTGATAGATCGCGCGGCGATCTCCATTTGAATAGATCGCATAGAGAATGCCGTCCTCGTCGAACTCGACCGAGTCCACAGCACTTGGTGCGTTACCATTCGCTTCAACCTCGGTGACGGTAAAATCCGCTGCGAGGTAAGTGGAGCCAGACAAGTCAACATCGAAGGTGCCGCCGTTGGGCACCGTAATGTTGATGTCGGTCGCACTCGCAGCGGTGAGTTCGCCAGTCGTCATGTCGAAGGTTAGTGTCTCGGTGGACAACGCCGCCGAAGTGTATGGAAAACCACCGCCTGCGGCCGCATCCTCAGAATTAAAGATCGCGACTTCCCAATCGCTGTCGGCAGCTGTCTCGGTCACCTTGCTGTAATAAACGTCAAGCGTCAGCTCGTTGCCAAGGTTGTCGTAAACAACCACCGACGTCTTGGCTGAATAAGTTGACGTTGCCAAGTTTGCAGAAGGAAGATCAGCTGCTGCAACGATCGTCGCGCTCTCTGGAACGTTTGTCCATAACGTCGCGCTGTCTGTGGCCGAAGCATCAAGCTGGTTTTGCGAAATATTGATCGATTCGAGGCCGCCAAGGCCGTTAGCAATGGTCGTTGGCGTGGCGCCATCAGCAATCGGGTAACCTTGAAGATAGTAACCAGCGGTGTTCAGGAGATACCCTTCACCGTCAGGTACGAAAGATCCGGCACGGGTCAAAACCGGCGATCCATCTCCATCCGCGACAACGAAAAAACCGTTCCCGTCGACGCCAAGATCAAGCTTGGAGGTCGTATAGGCCATCGAACCTTGATCGGAGATCGAATAGACGGTGTGGGCCTGCACGCCACCGGAGTTGTAACTGCCACTGCCCTGCGCCAGCACCTGCGAACTGAACTCTGACTCGGCCATCTTGTAGCCGGTTGTACTGGAGTTTGCGATGTTGTCCGCAACCGTTCCCAGCTTGCTCGACTGAGCATTCATGCCCGAAACACCTGTGCGCATCACGCCAAATAAACCCATGGATCGTCTCCCGTATCCGAATTTCCTGGAGACAATTCAACAACGGCAAACTTGCGTGAGGCTGTAAACGAGAAGCGTATCGAAAATATTTTAAAATATAGTTTTTATTATAATTTTAGATATTAGAGAAAATCAGAAATATACCGAAAAGAAGACTTTTCTAGCGGCAGAAATTTCGTGATTTCTCAGTCCACTGACCGAAACCAGAAGCAACCATATTAGTTATAACCCGGCAAACGTATCTTTTCTGGGCAGGGTTGTTGTTTGGCCCAGCGTGATATCTTGCGACCGCCATTGTCCAGGAGCCTTGCCGTTTTCGCAGATCATTTAAAAACCGGGCGGCATATTGCACGTTGGCTCGTGGTTCCAACATGTGCTCAACTGACCGAAATTCATCACCATGATAGTAGTGATTGATCTGCATGCAGCCGACATCAATCAGCTTTTTGCCGCTCTTGCGAGCCTGACGAAAGTCCTGCAGCGCAGCAGCGGCGCTCGGTGGAAATTTCGACTTGCCTTCAATGTTCAGAGCAAACGGATAGAGCGAATTGCGCCGCCCCGTTTCCGTCAGCCCCACCGCATAGAGAACCCCGAGCGGCACCTTGTAGGCGCGCGCCGCGGAAATCATTTCGCTTTCACAAACGTTCTGAATTTCCGCATGGAGCGGATCGACGCCCTGAAGTGAAAAGCTAGAGATAAATGTCGCCGTTGCGACGGTCAGAAGCATCGTCTTCATCACGCACACCTCCTGAATTTGCATCCATAGGAACAGCTTCGCCATCCCCCGAAGAAGAACCAGACGACCGTTGCCCATGTTCACTTTCACGGCCCGAAGCACCATCAAATGCTTGGCCACCAGAGGAAGGTTCCCCCTGAGTGCTGCCCCCAGTCTGCTGGCTCGGCTGCGATGAAGTGATAGGCCGATCATCTGCAGCAGCCTGGATCGTGATTGCGTCGGGCTTGTAGCCGGTCGCGCGCAACATCTGATCGAGCATCTGCCGATCCTGTTTCAGGAGCTCTGCCGTTTGCGGATTGCTTGTCTTCACCGTTACTTCAACGCTTTCACCAACAAGACGGAGCGACACCTTGACGGTTCCAAGCTCGATGGGTGTCAATTGAATGTCCAGGGTCTTCAAGACCGGACCTTCAGTCTTGACCGCAGCGGCTCGCGTACCGATACCACCGGCTTCAGCCGCTTCCCCCAGGCTGAAGATCAAACGTTCACCGATTTGCTGTATCGGCGAAAGCCGCTGCGTTGGTGCAAAATGCGTTTCCTGTCGCAAGATCTTTACGGAGCCGGCAGGCAAAGAGGCTCCCTCAGAGCTGGTCTTGCCGGATTTGCTGATCCGCTCTCCAAGCCCTTCAACAGCCCCCTTGTTCGCCGTGACCTCCTCTGGAACAGCAAACTGCGAGAACAGCCGATCAGCATTCTGAGTCTTCGGCGCGGCCGAGGAAGACGGCATCGCTGTGGTCGAAGCAGCACTGGTAGCCGGCGGAACAAGACCAGATGCCGGTGTTGCTGTCTGGGGCCTCTGGGCGGTATCCAGTTGATTTTGCGGCGTTGTCGCAACGGCTGGCATATTGTTGTTTTGTTTTGGGAGCACAAGAGCTTCAGGATTCTTTGGTGCAACTGTCCCGATCACCTTGGCGAGGTCATTCGCGAAGGACTGGGCTGCGGTTCCGGCTTCCTGTCCCGTTGCGCCATCACCCGATTTTGTGGCCGCTAAAACATCCTCCGGCGAAAGGTTGCCAGCTTCTGCCGCGCCCGTTTCAGACGACACAGCTTGCTGGCTGGCTGAACCACCGCCGTTCTTCATCGACTGCAAGAGGTCGAGAAAAGCATTGTCACCATCACCGCCCTTGGCGTCATTGCCTTCCGGCTCCTGCCGGCCTTCAGGCTTTGCCGTAGACTTCAAGTTCTGGATCAACGCTGCCGTTCCGATGGTCATGACTTCAGCTCCCAATCTTCGCCAGCAGTTCATCAGTTGATGAAATCAGGTCGTCGGCACGGCTCATCACCGGCAGGACCCACCTTTCATCGGTCGGCGGATCCATCTCCTCATAGACACTAAACTCGCCGATGACGCCTTCAGGCGGGGCAGGCCAGCTGCGAACCGAATTCAGCACCCGATACACCGCTGCCATTAGATCTTTTTCTTCACGCGAGAGATCGTTCTCGTCGATCGACCAAAGCAGATTGCGGGTCTGTTTGATGTCCTCCAGCTCGACCAATGCGCCTGCACGATACAGTTTGAACAGCGCCTCCTCGTGCGATCCCGCCATTGCCAAGGACATGGCTCTGTCTGTGGCTTTTTCGACGATGTCCCTCTGCCCGTTAAGAACGGCCGTGCGGGCCAGACGCAGATACAAAGACCGCCGCGTGTCCTCGTCGAACTCCGCCAGAAGGCTCTCCAAAAGGGCAAACTTGCCTTCGCTTTCACCGAAACCGAGACTGTCGAGCGCAAGCGAGAACCGACGCTGGAAATCTCCTGCGTAGATGGATCCTCTGAAGCGGCGCAAATAGCGTAGGGAAAGAGACTGAAACCGTTCAATATCACCGAGCTTGCCAGCAACGAAAACCTCGCGCCTAAGCGCAGCTTCCTCTATCAGGGTACCTGGCATAAGGAGACGCGCGACCGATAGAAGCTCCATGGCCTCGGCGGGCTGTTCCTTGACCAAAACCGCTGCTTTAATGAGGGCAACGTGACCGCCAAGTGCGGATGGCAAATCCATTGGATCAATGTCGCCAAGATGCGCCACCACATCTTCTTCACGCCCTTCGACATAAGCCAGCGCTCCTTCCATCAATGCGGCGTCTACGGCGGGCTGTGGATCGAAAGCCCTCAAGCGATAGACGATCTTTGGATGCCCTCCGCTTAGCACGTGAACGATGGCAGCCCGTGCGTTGCGTGGCTCTCGCCAGGTCTCCGCCGACAAACTTAGAAAATACTCATCCATTTCAAGCAGCAGAGCCCGTTGGGTTTTCAAGGCGTGACTGTTGCCTTCAGCGACCTTGGCCTGAAGAGACTGAAGCGTGCGCACCATCTCATATGGTTGTTTTGGTGAAGGTTCGCTGGCGTGTCCCATCGCCGGGAACAGCAAGGCGAGCAAAACCGCGAGCACGATTGCAAAACTGAGCGCATGGCATTGGCTGGATTGCATCAGTCTGTCTCCCTGATCAGGATTTCAACGCGCCTGTTTGCGGCGGCTTTGGGGTCGGAAGGCAGCTTGAGATCACGGTCCGCATATCCCTCCACCCGCTCGAAGCGCGAGGTCGAGACGCCACCGCGTGCCAGCATGTAGAGAGCCATATGGGCTCGTGCCGACGAGAGTCGCCAGTTGTCATAAGCCTTCGTGCGGAAGGGCCGGGCGTCCGTATGCCCCTTGATGACGATCGCGCCGTTTGTGCCGGCCAATTCCTTGCCGATACGGCCCAGGAGAGCCACCAGCTCCGGACGCGGCTCCGCCGAGCCTATGGCAAACATGCCGAACGCTTGATCATCTGTGAGGGAGATCAAAAGGCCCTCATCAGACCGCGAAACGCTAACGTGGTTTACGGTTGCTCCAAGACCGGACTGTGCAGCCTGGTCAAGAACTGCCTCCACCCGCGATGCAACGGCCATCATGCTATCCTCAAGCACTTCTTCGGCAACTTCCTGCAGTTCGCCAGTCTCGCTTACGGCGACGAGCTCGATCTCTTCGAACTTGCCTTCACCACCGTCAAAGTGGGCGAGAATCTCCGGGACAGCATCCTCTTCAATTTCAATCACAGAGTTGTCGTCGCGCTGCCGATCAAATGAAGGGTCCGCTGCTGGCGTTGGCGTCAAGCCACCGATCACGCGCGGCGTTGCCGATTGCTCGCCCCCGGTCCGCTCCGAACCGAGATCCCGGTTCGGCAGGAACTGCCAATAGAGCGGATCGAAAGGATCCCGAAAGGCATCCCCACCTTGAGCACCTGCTTCGCGCGCCTGTCCTGCTCCGATGGCAGTTGGCATGTCCAAATCACCAAGATCAACTGCCACCGTTTGAGCAAGCGTATCGAGGACCGCATAAGGATCATTGAAAAGCCGTTCTTCCGAATGGCTCGGAGCAAACCGCCCTGCTGAGGCTTCAGCGCCCTGTGCGCCCGCAGCTTCGGAACCACCTTCCGGGGCTCCACCCGCACCAAGGTCGCCCTCCAGCTGATCCGCTCCGTCTTCATTTGTATCCCCCGCCACATTCGGGTCATTCAGACCTTTCTGGTTGGGAGCTGTGGAGGCGAGCTTGACCGGATTAAAATACTGCGCGACGCCACGTCTAACGCTGTCGTCGGTAACATTGATCAGCCACATGACCAGAAAGAAAGCCATCATCGCCGTCATAAAGTCGGCATAGGCGATCTTCCAGACCCCGTGCTGTCCGCCCTCCTCCTCCCAGGCAGCTTTCCGGCGGACGATGACGATTTCATTTGGCTGGTTATCTGGCGTCATTTTTCGATTGCTCCTGCCTCTGAAATCATGGACAGCCAATTCGACAGCTGGCTTTCGACAAGCGTATCATTGAGCACAACTTGCAAATCGCCGGTCGCTGCTTCTTCCGTTTCGATGCGCGAGGCATCTGGCCCGAGCTGTTCAACGAGCCGCTCGAGCAAAGAAGCGGGGCCTTGCACCTTTATGCTCAGTGCCTGCTCACGATCCCAAAGGTTCTTAAGAGTTCCGGCAAATGAGCCCACCAAGATCTCGCTCAGGCGCTCTTCGACCAGAGGCCCAAGCAGATTAGAAAGTGATGCAGCCAAACGTTGCTCGAGACCGGCGAACTCCTTTTGAAGCCCTTCGGCCAGCATCTCGGCATAGTGTCGATCAGTCGTCTCGCGAAGCTCTTGAAGTCGCACCTGGTGCTCTTCTTGCAGCGCCTTGAGCTGGGATTCGATGCTTTCTTTCGCCAGCCGCGTCCCTTCATCAAGCCCGCGCCGATAGGCCGTTTCCGTGAGGTCTTCCTGACCGATATTTTCCGGCTCTGGGGCGTGCACCACATCAACGAGCATGGCCGATGCATTCTCGAAGGACCTAAGCGAGGCTTCGGAGATAACGGGAATATGAGCGGCAATCGAAGTCATCACGCGTTCTCCCCGTCATAAAGCCACTGGCGGAGGATCGCGGCTGACTGCTCTTCGTTGTACTCGAGTAGGGACTCGAGCTTCTTGAGAGGAGACTGGTTCATCTTGCTGGTCAGATCCTGCAGCATGTCGGAGTGATCCGGTGGAACCAGGTAGGCTTGCTCGGCATATTCGCCTGTTGCAGCTTGCTCTTCGCCTTCGGCCGGAAGCATCGCAAGCTCGGTAATCTCCGTTTCCGACTTGGTGACTTGCGGGACCAAAACAGCGACTGCGGGACGCAAGCCAAACCAGACCACCAGCGCCGCGACTGCAAGGATCGCGACTGCGTTGATGATGTTACCGGACTGCCGCAGAAGATATTCGGAAACCGAAAGCGGCGGGATCGGCTCGAGATCGCGCCCCCCATTGACGAAGTCAACTAGTGAGACTTTCACATGGTCGCCACGCGCATCGTCGACGCCTGCGGAAGATGCCGCCAACTCGCTGATTTCTATAAGCTGTGCCTGCACCTGCTCTTCTGTCGGATCGCCTCCGAGCGAGGCATGTAGCCTTGCGCGATCGACCAGGACGGCGATCGAAAGACGTTCAACCTTGTAGCCGTCTTGCGAGGTCTCGATCCGTTTGGAGGAAATCTCGTAGTTGACGGTTTCCTCGCGACGTTGGTTTTCCTCGGAGGATCGCTCACCATTGTCAGCATCGACAGTCTCCTCCGGAAGATTCTGTTCGACGGTCGTCGGCGCTTCGACGCTGGAGTTCTGTGCGTTCTCGCTTTCGCGCACCGAACGCACCGAGCGCTCCGTGCGAGAATCTGGGTCGAAAATCGTTTCAGCGATATGCCGACGGTCCGTATTCAAATCGGCAGCAACACTGACTTCGAAATTCTCAAGTCCAAGATAGGGCGTGAGGGTCTTTCGAATGCTCTCCTGGATGCGATTGCTGACTGCAGTTTCCAGATTAGCCAGCTGACCTGCCGACGCCTTCGCGGGGTCCTGGCCGGCGGCAAGGATACCACCGGATGTATCGAGAACCGTCACCTTGTCAGCCTTCATCCCTGGCACACCCGCAGCAACCAGGTGGCGAATGGCGTCCGCTGTGCGAATGTCGTCAGGAATATCAGACCGGATCACCACCGACGCCGATGGCGGCTGCTGATCACGCCGGAAGGAACCTTTTTCCGGGAGCACGATATGAACTCGTGCGGCGCGTACGCCCTGCATCAGCTGAATGGTTCGGGCAAGCTCGCCTTCAAGCGCACGAACTCTGGTCACTTCCTGCATAAAGGAAGTCAGTCCGAGCGACCCCAGCTCATCGAAGAGTTCGTAGCCGGCATCCGCACCACGTGGAAGGCCCTTCTCGGCGAGCAACATACGCGCTTTGGCCGTTGATCCATGGTTGACCATGACGGCCGTGCCATCGGAACTGACATCATAGTCGATGCCAGCGTCCTGCAACGCTGATCCGATGCGCGTAACGTCCTCTCCCTCAAGGCCGGTATAAAGAACCGCTTGTTCGGGGCGGCTGAGATAATAGGCACCGACCCCGACCGTCAGGATCGTCGCCAGCCCGATAAGCGCAAGCGCCATCAGCCGCTTGGCGCCGAGTTCTTGTAAGTTAGCCCAGAGTTTTTCTGCGTGTTCACGGCCTGGCATTCCACACCCCTAAAGTGAGACGTCCGATATTGAAGGCGAGTATTGGCGGGCGACCTTGTGCGAGGGTTGCGCAAGCTCAGACCTTCTTGAAAACGAAAAAAGCCGCGCCCGAGGGCGCGGCTTTCAGCCATTCGAAGGTCGAATGGATTACTGGAACAGCGACAGAATGTTCTGGCTGTTGGAGTTTGCAATCGACAGAGCCTGAATACCGAGCTGCTGCTGAACCTGCAGAGCCTGTAGGCGGGTCGATTCTTCGTTCATGTCAGCGTCAACCAGCTGGCCAACACCGCGGTCGATGGCATCCGTCAGTTCGGACACGAAGTCCATCTGAAGGTCAACGCGGCTCTTGACGGAACCGAGCAGGGTTGCTGCATCGGTGATGTCTTCGAGAGCGGCGTCGATACCGGCAACGAGGGTGTCGATGCTGGCAGCATCAGCGTCGGTCAGTGCGGAGATGTCGAAATCCGCAATGCCATCACCTGTGATGCCTGCAAGAGCAGCAAAGCCGCGGTCCTGATCCAGGATACCAGTGGTACCACCAGCAGAATCATAGAGCTGAACTGCAGTCAGGTCGACGGAAGTCGTCTGAATGTCAACGGAACCACCTGCACGGGTGAACGAGGACACGATTTCAGCAGACGTCACGGTCGTGACATCGGAAGACAGCCAGTTCTCACCATTGAATACAGAAGACTCGCCGATGGTCTGCAGCTGGTTCTGAAGTTCAGTGATGTCGGACTGGATCTTCGCGCGGTCAACACCTTCCGAGCTGGCTGCAACCACTTTCGCCTTGATTTCGTTCATGACGTCAACGGTCGATTCCATTGATGTGTACATGACGTCGATCGTAGCAGCACCAAGACCAAGAGCATCTTCAACAGCGGACAATGCCATGTTGTCAGAGCGCATGGTGGTCGCGATGGACCAGTAAGCCGCGTTGTCTTCGGCGCCGTTCACACGGTAACCGGTAGAAATACGGCTCTGAACTTCCGACATAGATTTGTTGGTTGAGTTCAGGGTCTGCAAAGCGGTCATTGCAGAAGCGTTTGTCATAAGGCTAGACATGATGTGTCCCTTTCAAGTTTTAAGTTGGAAGAATGGGACATGCCGGGTTCTCACCGGCACGACAGGGCGGCTTCATGCCTTTGAGCCTTAGTTAGGTTCGGCTCAACCTGTCGTGATTTCAACCTAGCAAGCGATGCTTGTGCGAAGCTTGCCAGGTGAACTGGCGTCAGAAAAAGGATCTGACAAGACTGCCAACCAGAAGATTCCAGCCGTCAATCAGAACGAAAAACAGCGCCTTGAACGGCAGGGAAATCACCGTTGGCGGCAACATCATCATGCCCATGGACATGGTGATGGTCGCGACGATCATATCGATGACCAAAAAGGGCAGCGCGATGAGAAAGCCAATCTCGAACCCTCGGCGAAGTTCCGAGACCATGAAGGCCGGAATAAGCACGCGCAGCTCAACTTCCTCTGCAGAGGCTGCTTCTTCATCCGTCACCCGGCCCAACGCAAGATCATCGAACAGAACCAGGTCCTCTTCCCGCACCTGAGTCAGCATGAACTCCCGGAACGGTTCGGTGATCTCCTCATAGGCCTGCGCTTCAGTGATTTCGTTGTTCATCAGGGGGGTTACCCCCTTGGTCCAGGCAGCATCGAAAGTCGGCGCCATGACGTAGAATGTCATGAAAAGAGACAGAGAGATCAGGATCAGATTGCCCGGCGTGGTTTGCAGGCCGATACCGCTGCGCAGAAACGAAAAGGCGATCGCAAAGCGCGTGAAACTGGTCACCATGATCAAGATGCCCGGTGCGACCGACAGAACGGTCATCAAGGCAATGATCTGAACTATACGACCGCTGGCACTTCCCTCGCCCTCTGGCAGAAGTGTCGAAAGATCGGGAACCTGAGCAGCAGCCGTACCGGCTGTGGCCAGAAGAAGCAAAGCGGCTATGCCAATACGCATTACTGGATCACCAGAGATTCAAGGATGATTTCGCGGACGGCACCTTTTGACCGGGCAACGGCTCGTTCGTTTAGATCTTCCCTTAGGTGTTGCAGACCAACAGCTCCCTCGATGTGAGAGATCGTCAGCGTTCTGAGATAGGCCAGAATGTCTTCTTCGATATGACCTGTCAGAATGCCGATATCATCGATGGGTTGCTCTGAGAGAACTACCGAGGCCTGAACCCGGATCCATGCGTCCCGTGGTGCTGCCAGATTGGTGACAAGCGGGTTCAGCGTACGCAACCTCGCATTTTGGACGTGCAAGGAAACACCTGCGGCATCATCCTCCAGGTTCAGAAAATCTCTCTGAACGCTTGTGCGCGTGAAATCCACCAGATGTGCGGCGAGCATTGCGCCCGTTCCAGCCGAAATCATTGTCAGCACAACAAAGCCAATCCAGAAGGACGCCCGCGTCTCGTTGGATCCATAAGGCTCATGCCCCGAGGGCGCTGAAAGAAGCTTCATGAAAATTGACCTTCCAGCCTAGAATGGCGTCACATCATCAAAGATCTGCTGTCCCCAGCCAGGCTGCTGCACCTCGCTCAGGCGCCCACGGCCGCCGTAGGAGACGCGTGCCTCTGCGATCTTGTCGTACGGAATAGTATTGTTGCTCTGGATGTCGCGTGGACGCACGATGCCCGCGATGTTGAGCACGCGCATCTCGTAATTGACGCGAATTTCCTGGGAGCCGGCAATAACCAGGTTTCCGTTGGGAAGACGGTCCGTAACCACTGCGGCAACCGAGAATTCAATCTCTTCGGAGCGGTCAATCGATCCCTTGCCAGCAGATGATGAACCGGAATCAAGACCCAGATCAGCGTCGCCGCCCACGGAGCTGCCATCCCATCCCGCCGACAGGTCTCCGCCGATACCGAGCGAAGAGGTCCGGCTGCGGTCAGACGTATTGTCCAGAGTTGCCTTGTCGTTGATGGCGATCTTGACGGTCACAACATCACCGACGCGGCGCGCACGCGGGTCTGAGAAAAAATCTTCCCTGTCGCTGACCCAAAGTGAATTGTAGTCCTTAACCGCGCCAGGCGTGAAAGTGTTCAGCGGATAGGCCGCACGCGGTTGGGCAGCAAGCCCATAGCCAACTGGAGACATGTTGGGAGCTTTTCCCACATCCTGAAGCTGGCCGGCACAAGCCGCCAGACCCAGACTGAGGCAAATTGGAACAATCAAACGCATCAAAAACCTCCGGCGCCTTCTGGATCGGTAAACCCGACCATGGCCTGGGTGAGTTGGGCGGCACGTGCCGGGTCCATTTCATCGAGAATGTTGCTCGCGACGCGGGCCTTGAGCTTCAGCAGAACGCCCATCGCGGTTTCTTCATCAGTCGTGGCCAGCTGCGCAGCGGCAGTTTCAGGCCGCATCCGCGAAACAATAGAGACGACATGGCCCTCAACTTCTGAAAGCAACCGCTCCCGTCGTTCCACCCAAGCCTCAAACTCCTGCTGTTTACGCTCGAGTTTTTCGACCTGCTGGCGAACCTTCGCTTCCAGGGAAACCAATTGCCACGTTTGCCAGGACAGGCGCGCCTCTTCCGCCGAAGCGGCAATGTTCGTGCAATAAAGCTCCGCGTCGCTCTGCCGCTCTTCCTCTATAATTAGAACCGGCTTGGACACTGGCTGTGCGGCCAGTGGCAGGACCGAAAGAGAAATCGCAAAACAACAGACAAGAAGGTGAGTTGGCACCGAACCGGAACCTGCATTGTTTGTGGCCATGGACTATCGTCCTTTCTGGGAATTTCTTTGAAAAGACTATTTCGCAGGATGCTTGTGCGGAGCTGGTGCCGCCGGACTACTGGATTATCAATTCCGCCTGGAGTGCACCCGCAGTCTTGATAGCCTGTAAAATCGCAATGATGCCTGTCGGTTTGAGCCCAATACGGTTCAAGCCGCGCACAAGTGTGGGGAGATCCGTGCCGCCGACAAAAGCCAGCTGCCCGCCCTCCTGCTGCGCATCGACATAGGTCCGCGGCACTGTGACGGTTTCACCACCTCGCGAGAAGGGAGAAGGTTGTGAGACCTCGGGCGTTTCGGTGATCCGGACTGTCAAATTGCCATGAGTGATCGCGACGGTTGAAATCTGAACCTCTCGGCCAATCACCACTGTCCCCGTGCGCTCATCAATGACAACCTTCGCCGACTGATCAGGCTGCACCCTAAGAGCCTCAATCTCGGCAATAAAACGCGTCAGACTGATCTTGCCTGGAGGACTAAGGTCAACGGTCCGGTAGTCCCGCTCCTTGGCGACAGCCTTGCCGTACATTTGGCGCGCATGACGATTGATCGCATCAGTAATCCGCACGGCCGTTCGAAAATCCGGGTTGTTCAGCTCCAAGACCAATTTCGGGATATTCGCAAAGCGAGCAGGTATATTCTGTTCGATCAGCGCGCCATTGGGCACCCGCCCTGCGGTTGGAATGCCCTGTGTCAGACTTTCGGCCTGGCCTGCCTCCGCAAATCCCGAGACGGCCACAGCGCCCTGAGCCACCGCATAGATACGGCCATCGGCACCAAGGAGCGGGGTGGCAATCAATGTGCCGCCGGCAAGCGACGTCGCGTCTCCAAGCGATGCCACACTAACATCGACTCGCGAGCCTTTGCCGATGAAAGCGGGCATCTCTGCCGTCACCACGACTGCCGCCACATTACGTGTGCGAAGTCTTGAATCGCGAACATTTACGCCAAGACTGTCGAGCATTGATTGAAGGGACTGCTCAGTGAATGGCGAATTCCTGAGACTGTCACCCGAACCATTTAGGCCGAGCACAAGACCATAACCCACGAGCTGGTTGTCTCGTACACCCTGAAGGGAAGCGATATCCTTAATCCGCACCATCGCATGTGACGGCGCAGCTGCCAGCAGCACCAGAAGAAAAATCAGAAGTCGGCGCATGCATTTAATTCCCTGCTCGAATAGATCCGTCGGACTGCACGGTGCCAATCACCACAACGCCGCTATCAATGTTCCGGACCCTGACCGTCGCGCCCGAGCCTCCAGACTGCAGCGCCTCCACCTGCATCACGATCCGCAATCCCTGCTCACGAAAAACCAGCTTGGCCGCATCGCCTCGTTTCACCAGAAGTTGCTCAGTGATCGCGTTGATCGGCACGGGCTTGCCCGGCAGCAGGGTTCTCCGAGCGACCATTCCAATTAGCTCATTGCGATGGGACACGACAGCGAACTGCTGGGTCGTCCGCTCCGGAAAACGTCGTTCGACAATGTTCTGCCCTGACAATTGATCGCCTGGGTGGATCGTCACGCGTGGCACAGGGAGCTGAACGCCCGCTGCATAAAGCTGCGCAGGAACAAGCGCGGCTGCGGCAAAGAGAAAAAGCCGGGCAAATATGGATTTCCGGAGCATCCGGTTTCTCCCGTTAAAGGTCTAGCGGATGCCGTTGGTCACTGTGCCAGCCATCTCGTCAGCTGCCTTGATGACCTTGGAGTTCATTTCATAGCCACGTTGAGCGGATATCAGCGCAGTGATCTCTTTCACCGGATCAACATTGGATTCTTCCTGATAGCCCTGACGGATCAGACCAAAGCCCGGATCACCGGCAACTCCTGCAACGGGGACGCCAGAGGCCGGCGTCTCTCGGAAGAGGTTGCCGCCGATGGCCTCGAGACCAACGTCATTGGCGAAATTCGCCAGCGTCAGCTGACCCAGTTCCTGAGGGTCGAGCTCTCCGTCGACCTGCGCATAGACCTGCCCGGACTCATTGATGACGATGGAAATCGTATCTTCGGGGAAGACAATCGCCGGCTCGACTGCGTAGCCATCAATGGTCACCAGACGCCCATCTGCATTTTTGTTGAACGACCCGGCGCGGGTATAAAGCGTCTCATCGTCAGGCCCCGTCACTTCGAACCAGCCACGACCGTCGAGCGCCACGTCAAGCTGGTTGCCGGTGTTGGCCAGAGTGCCCTGAACATGCAGCTTGCGTATGCCAGAAGTCTTGACACCCAGTCCGAGTTGCGCGCCCTCCGGGACAGGATCTTCACCCCCCCGGTTCGGCACGCCCTGCAAGCGTTCTGCTTGATAAAGCAGGTCAGAGAACTCGGCTTGCGACCGCTTGTATGCTGTCGTGCTCATGTTCGCGATGTTGTTCGCGATCACTTCGACATTGAGCTGTTGTGCGCTCATGCCGGTCGCTGCGATGGCCAGAGCCTTCATGTCTGTCTCCTGAGATTTAAAGCGCCGAAGTCGATCCTCAGATCGTCATCCGGCTGATTTCCTGATAGGCGGTTACGACTTTGTCCCGGATAGCGATGGCCGTCTGCAGACTGGATTCCGCGGCCATCACCGCCTCCACCACCTGCTGCACAGACGCCTGTCCGTCGACACCGGCGATCGAGGCCGCTTCACCTGCCTTGATCCGGTCCACAGCCTCCTGAGAGACATTCGCAAGCGTGTCTGTGAAGCTCGCCTGCTCAACACCGCCAACGCCATCTATGCCGTTGGGTGTAGTGACATAGCGGGTCTCGGAAACCGACTTCATGATCCCGTCGGTTGCGGAACTTAGTCCGGAAAGCTGTTCAATCATGTCTTTAGTCCCTCAACAAACCGATGTGACGCATGACCATTTCGCGGGCCTGCGTCATGACTTTCAAATTGGCTTCATACGACCTGTTGGTCTCGCGCATGTCCGCCAGTTCAAGCAGGACATTCACGTTCGGCATTTTCACGTAACCGTTCTCGTCTGCCGCCGGATGTCCCGGCTCGTACTCGACGAGGAAAGGTGCCTTGTCTGCACCTATGTCCTTGACCTTCACGAGCGATGCCGACTGGGCACGATCGAACTCGCTCTCGAATGTGATGGTCTTGCGCGAGTAAGGATCAGAGCCGGCGGTCTCGCCGGTCGAACGTGCATTGGCGAGATTTTCGGAGACAACCCGCAGCCGTTCCGATTGTGCCTGAAGGCCGGAGGACGCGATGTGCATGGTGGCTGAAAGAGGATCGGACATGGTTACTTCACGCTGGCTAGATACATACGGTGGAATGACTTGGCGACACTCGCGTTCAAGGAGTGCGCCCGGGCGACTTCGCCGGTTTTGACGAGTTCCTGTTCAATGCTGACCGAGTTGCCGGAGTGGGTCACAAGCCAGCTATCCGACTTGCGCACCTTCGAAGCTTCCGGCATGTCCGTGTTCGTCCCCATGTGGTTGCCATGGGTTGCCGTCATCGCCAGCCGTGTCTTGTCGATGACAGAGACAAAGGGCTCGACGTCCTTGGCCTTGAAGCCCGGCGTGTTGGCATTGGCTATGTTTTCCGCGATCGTGGCCTGGCGCGTCGACAGCCAGCCATTGCTCTGCGAAATGAGCTTCGTGAGATAGACCGGTTCCACGAGGATCCTCCAAACGACACGTTATGTTCGATTGAAGGGATAAGCGGTCTAGCTTGTCCGAGGCTGGCGGGGCCATCTGGCGCATAGGTCCGTCAGGCCGGTTGACCGGCGCCAATCAGATCTATGCCGTTTACGTTCGTATGGATCCGGGGTGAGATGTTCTGCACATTGCCAGCAAACTATCTCTGGGTGCGCGCCCCGGCGCTGGTAGTCGTCATTGGCCTGACGGCCTATTCCATTCAGGACGCCAAAGAGCTTCTGCGAGGTCCAGTCCGTCTCTCAGTCGCACACGTTGAAGCCATATTTTTGATGCTCGTCTTCGGTTTTGAGACGAGCAAAGACATTGAAAACCTAACTGGTCTAGTCCTTGATAACGATCAATCCGTTGAATGTCGGCAAGCTGTCGAAAGCCTTGCGGACCCTTGATACTTAGATGAAGAATAGACCCTTCAAAATCAGACAGAACTGCAGATAGGGAAATCTAAGCCGACAGGTCGAGCTTTGACTCTAAACCGCTTCACTTGCAAAGAACTCAGGATCATAGCCCTTGCTGGCCATCAGAAGCTCGCGGGTGTAGGCCTCTTTCGGCTCTGAGCGACGCATCTGTTCAACGCCCATAACCTCAACAACCTTCCCGTGGCTCATGACTGCAATCTCCTCACACATGTGAGCAACGACCGCGAGATCATGGGTTACCATCAGATAGGTCAGGTTCCGTTCAGCCCTGAGATCCGAAAGAAGGTTCAGGACTTCAGCCTGTACGGAGACATCCAGAGCCGACGTCGGTTCGTCCAGCAGCAGAATTTGCGGCTCCAGCATCAGCGCTCTTGCGACGGCAACGCGCTGGCGCTGTCCACCCGAAAGCTGGTGCGGATAACGGAAACGAAAGGCCTTGCCGAGGCCTACATCGTCGAGCGCCTTCAGGACCCTGGCTTCTACATCAGCTATACCATGAAGTCCCAGAGGCTCTGACAGAATCCGGTCGACCGTATGGCGCGGATGCAACGATGCATAGGGGTCTTGAAACACCATCTGCATCTTCTGGTAAAGAGCCTTTTCGCGCTTGGGTGCAAGCACCTCGCCTTCGACGCAAATTCGGCCATCCCAGTCCGCGATCAAGCCGCTGATCGCCCGCAGAACGGTCGATTTTCCGGAGCCGCTCTCACCGACCAGGCCATAGCTGCCACCCTTCTTGACCTTGAAGGACACACTGTTCACGGCCTGAAAGATGTCGCCGCCCTCGCCGAAATAGACATTCAGATTTGCCACTTCCAGCATCGGTTGGTTCATCCTTGCCGCTCCTTCACCATCAGTCATAGGCAACAACGCTTTCTTGATCTCGCCAAACCGGATCCCGGTCAAGCACCGCGAGTTTTGCCTTGGGGTCATCGATCTGCGGCAAGGCCGCGAGAAGCCCGCGTGTATAAGGATGCTTGGCGTTGTGAAGTTCGCTGGCCTTGCAGGTCTCAACGATCTTGCCGCCATACATGATGATCACGCGATCGCAGAAAGAGGACACCAGTTGCAGGTCATGGCTGATGAATATCAGACCCATGCCGCGATCCTTCACCAGCTTGTCCATGATCGCAAGAACGCGCATCTGGACCGTTACGTCCAAAGCTGATGTCGGCTCATCCGCGATCAACAGATCCGGATCGGGGATCAGCATCATTGCGATCATAATTCGCTGCCCCATACCACCAGAGACCTCATGGGGGTAGCTGTTGTAGACCCGCTCTGGCTCACGGATCTGCACCGCTTCCAGCATTTCGAGTGCTTTGCGTTTGGCGTCGCCACGGGATGCTCCGCTGTGCAGTCGATAGGCTTCCGAAATCTGCTTGCCGACCGTCATCACGGGATTCAACGAGAACTTCGGGTCCTGCATGACCATCGAAATCTTGTGCCCGCGCACGTCGCGCATCTGAGGTTCGGAATAATCCAGAAGGTTATCGCCCTTGAAGGAGATCTCCTTGGCGGTCATCTGGCCTGGCGGTCGGATGAGACGCAAGATCGATCGGCCCGTCATGGATTTGCCTGAACCACTCTCGCCGACGATGCCGACACGCTCTCGGCCGACCGCAAATGAAATGCCGCGAACAGCCTCCACAATGCTGTTTCGGGTTGGAAAACGAACCCACAGATCCTCGACGCGCAGAAGGGTTTCTTGTTCACTCATTGTCCGACCTCACGACTTCGATTTCTTGGGGTCGAGAATGTCACGAAGACCATCACCCAGCAGGTTGAAGCCAAGCGACACGACAAAGATCGCCAGACCCGGCATGGTCGCAACCCACCACTGGTCCAGAATGAACTTCCTGCCAGCTGAGATCATTGCACCCCATTCCGGCATGGGCGGCTGCGCGCCCAGGCCAAGAAATCCGAGACCGGCAGCCGTCAGGATGATGCCTGCCATATCCAGCGTCATTCGAACGATGATCGAAGACAGGCACAGCGGCCAGATATGCCGGACGATGATGTGCAAGGTGCCGGCCCCTTGCAGACGCACTGCGGAAATAAAATCCGAATTGCGGATCGTGAGCGTCTCAGCCCGAGCAATACGAGCATAAGCAGGCCACGCGGTAATCGAGATCGCCAGGATTGCATTCTCAATTCCAGCGCCGAGGGCGGCCACAAAGGCGAGAGCCAACACAAGCTTGGGAAACGCGAGAAAGATGTCCGTGACACGCATGAGAACTTCGTCGACCCAGCCACCGAGATAGCCTGCGAAGGTGCCAACCAAGAGTCCGAAAACCGGTGCCGTTACCGCCACAAGTGTCACGATGAAAAGCGTGATGCGGGATCCATAAATAATACGACTAAGAATATCCCGTCCAAGCTCATCCGATCCGAGCAGATATCCGTTCACACCGGGTGGGGAAAGTCGCTCAGCCAAGTCTTGCGCGATTGGGTCAGCCGGAGCCAGCAACGGCGCGAACATCGCACAGAACACCAGAACCAATAGAATGAGGAAGCCCAGGAAAGCGAGAGGGTTTGAAACAAGCTTCAGCCAACCAAGGTAGAATTGGATGGACTTCGCCTGAAACCTTGATGCGGGAACATCTGTCGACAGCCAGGCTTTCAGGCCAACGCGTTGTATCTGTTCGCTCATGTCAGCGTGCCCTTGGGTCGACGAACTTGTAGAGAATATCGGACAGGAGATTGAGACCGACAAAGACGAGACCAACTATGACCGTCCCGCCAAGCACGGCGTTCATGTCGGCAGAGAGGAGTGCATTGGTGATGTAGTTGCCCAGCCCTGGCCATGCAAAAATCACCTCAGTCAACACCGATCCCTCCAGCAGCGTCGCGTAACTAAGAACGATCACGGTGATCAAGGGGATCATGACGTTCCCAAGCGCATGGCGCCAGATCACTTTGGTTTCGGAGAGACCCTTCACCCGTGCCGTCGTTATGTACTCTTGGCCAAGCTGCTCCAGCATGAATGACCGCGTCATTCGACTGATGTAGGCCAGCGAATAATATCCAAGGATTGACGCAGGCAGGATGATGTGGCTGACGGCGTTCCAGAAAATAGTCCAATCGCGGGCAATCAAGCTGTCGATGAGGATCATTCCGGTAATCGAGGGGACGATGTCCACGTAGTAGATGTCTAGCCGACCAGGCCCGCCGACCCATCCAAGCTTGCCGTAGAACACCAGCAAACCAATAAGGCCGATCCAGAAGATCGGCATGGAATAACCAAATAGGCCGATGAAGCGGAGGATCTGATCCTGCCAGCGGCCTTCATGGACCGCAGCAATTACGCCAGCGGGAATACCGAGAGCAACTCCGATGATCGTGGCCAAGGTTGCAAGTTCCAGCGTTGCCGGGAACACCCTTGCGATGTCCTGCAGAACCGGCCGTGCAGTCAACGTCGACATACCGAAGTCGCCAGTCACCACGTCCCTGACATAATAAAGGAACTGGACAACAAGTGGCTTGTCGAGCCCAAGCTGTTTATAGGCAGCTTCATAAATCTCGTTGGATGCCCGCTCGCCAACAACCGCCAGCACGGGATCGATTGGCATCACTCGCGCGATAAGGAACGTGACGAACAACAGCCCAAACAACGTTGCCAAGATGGAAAAAAGGGCAGCGCCAAAACGCTTGGTCCGTCGAGCGAAAGGCGAGGCAGCGCTACGCCGCCTCGCCTCCGGAGTGATGTTGACACTCGTCATACTGTGTTTGCCGCTCTTACTTCGTTACTTTGCCGTAGTAAGAGCCAGTGATTGCCGCACCCATTGAGTAGCCTTCCACGCTGGCACCCAACCCGTTCTGCTCAGTCTTCTGGAACATGATCGCGAAGGGGGCTTCTTTCTGGAAGTCCTTTTGCAGCTGGACATACATTTCAGCGCGTTTGGCAGTATCACTTTCCTGAACCGCAGCTTCAGTCCGCTCGGTGAAGCCTTCGGCAGCCCAAGCATTTCGCCATGCCAGCTTACCCGTCAACTTAGCCTCGATACTGTTGTCGGGATTGTGAGTGAAGGTATCTGCGTTGGTCTGCGGATCAGGATAATCCGGGCCCCACGCGCCAACGTAGATCTGGAAGTCACGGGCGCGGTACTTGCCCAGTGTTTCCTTACCGGTCCCCTGGACAATCGACGCATTGATGCCAACCTGAGCAAAGTTGTTCTGCAAAGCCTGCGCAATATCCAGACGATCTTGTTCGGTTCGGACGATGAACTCTACGTCGAAGCCGTCAGCATAACCTGCTTCTGCAAGAAGCGCCTTGGCCTTCTCGATGTCCAACTTGAACGGCTTGTCTTGCAATTCACCTAGATAAGACAGCGGCAAGAATGCCTGATGCACGACATACTGGCCCTTGAGGAAGGAGTCCGCCATTCCTTCATAGTCGATCAGGTATTTGATCGCTTCGACAACTTTCGGATTGGAAAGGATTTCGTCACTCTGATTCATGGAGATGTACATGATCCGACCGCGCATATCGGTCAAAACCTTGACATCTTCATTGCCACTGAGACCCGCAACATCCTCAGGTGTCAGGTTCCTGGCAATGTCCACATCGCCCTTTTCAAGAAGCAGGCGCTGCGAGGCCGACTCTGGAATATGGCGAATGATGACCCGTTTCATCGCGGGAGCACCCTCGGAGAAATTCGGGTTCGCTTCAATGGTGAGGGATTCATTCGGCTTCCAACTCGTCAGTTTGAAAGCGCCAGAGCCAGCAGAGTTTGTCTTCAGCCAGGCGTTACCGAGGTCACCATCAACCTCATGCTCCATCACAAGCTTGCTATCAACAATGCTTGCGATCGCGGAGGTCATGCAGTTCAAGACGAAGGACGGCGCATACTTCTTGTCACTGACAAGAACGAACGTGCTGTCGTCCTTTGCAACAAGGGTCTCATCCAGGTTCTCTTCGGTAAAGCCGAACTGGGTCAGGATGAAAGACGGGGTCTTTTTCAAAAGGATCGCGCGACGCAGTGAAAATTCCACATCCTTCGCCGTAACCGGATTTCCGGAGGCGAACTTGAGGCCTTCGGCGATCTTGAACGTGTAGGTCTTGCCGTCTTCAGAAATTTCCCAGCTGGAAGCGATCGAAGGACCGAACCCCTTGGAAAAATCCAAGTCGTCATAATCAACAAGTGTCTGATAAACGCTGTTGGCATAATCGGTTCCGGAGAATTCAAACATCTCCTGAGGATCAAGGGAAATCAGATCATCGATTCGATGAGCGACGACAAGCATGTTCGGCGGCGTTTCAGCATAGGCAGCCGGGATGGCGCCGATCATCGGCATGACAAGTGCGGTTGTCAGCGAAAGCGCTGCGATTGTTTTTCCAAAAAGCATCTGGTGCTCCCCTTGATTATTTAAGATCGCGAGCGTGGAAGGTCACTGGCTCGAGAGAGATGACAGTCTGCCCTTCAGCCTACTAAAGTTGCAAGGGCAAGAATTTGTGCAATTTTCACAAGGGCATGGCGACCGCAACAAAAGCAAGGAGCGCTAGAACCTGCATTTCCACAACGAGGGCGAGCATAATTTCGCACACGAACCTGGAACATGGCGGACTGGCGTCTTTCTAGGCGGTCATTGCCGCCATGTTCGGCATGGTCATAATATGTTCCACAAGCCGAAACCGCGACCGGCCGCGCGAGCCGCAAAAGCAGCTTGCTCTGCCCGAACATCTCTCTAGCGATCAGGTAAAGCGTCTCATTAGACCCGCGATGCAGATGCATCCGTCCGGGCACCGTTTCACACTCGCATTTAGATTTCGTAGTAGGCCCGATACCACTCAACGAAGCGTTTGACTCCGGTTTCGACATCGGTCTTCGGTCGATAACCGGTCAGCTCTTGAAGCAAATCCGCATTGGCCCAGGTTGCCGGCACATCGCCTGGCTGCATCGGCATCAAAGCGCGCTCTGCAGCGCGCCCGGTCGCCTTCTCGATCGCGGCTATGAAGTCGGTCAGTTGAACCGCGTTCGAGTTGCCGATGTTCACCACCCGCCAGGGAGCGACCGGTGAAAGACTGTCACCCTCCGGAACAACGCCCTCGACCGGACGTACCGGCACTGCATCGATCAAAAGCCGTATGCCCTCAACAAGGTCTTCGACGTAGGTGAAGTCGCGCTTCATATCGCCGAAGTTATAGACGTCGATCGGTTTGCCTTCGAGAATGGCCTTGGTGAACTTGAACAGCGCCATATCCGGGCGGCCCCACGGGCCATAGACTGTAAAGAACCGGAACATGGTAATGGGCAGCTCGAACAGATGCGCATAGGAATGCGCCATGTTCTCATTGGCCTTCTTTGTCGCTGCATAGAACGACATCTGATGATCGGCCTTGTCCGTCTCAGTGTATGGCATGTGCGTATTGGCGCCATATGCCGACGAGGTTGACGCCAGCAGCATGTGCTCGGGTGGATGGGCACGCGCCGCCTCCAGTAACTCAAATGTGCCGTTTATGTTGCTCTCCAGATAAGATCGCGGATTCTCAATTGAGTAGCGAACCCCCGCCTGCGCCGCGAGATGAACCACCACATCCGGGGTTTCTCGCGAGAACAGCTCCATGAGCAAATCCGGTGTTTCAATCCGGTCGTTCAGAGCCGTGAAATGCTCATTTTGCAGCAACATCTGCTGCCTGCGCTGCTTGAGCTTGACGTCGTAATAGTCCGTCATCGCGTCAAGCCCAATGACGCGGAAACCGTCGTCCAGAAGCCGCGTACAAAGGAAGTAGCCGATGAAGCCGGCAGATCCGGTAACCAAAGCAGTGCGCATGCAGCTCAAAACCAATATGGACCAAGGACGCGTTTCCTTAACCCGGCACCTTTGATTTTACAATTCAAGTTCCCGTCCACGGCACGCAACGTTCGGCGAGCCGACAAAACACTTGTGAACGTCACACATACTCGACAACATCCACCAACGCGCCTCGTTGCCCGATGACAGCGCTGGCGAGCCTGTTTCCCGCCTCAACGCATTGGCCCAGCGACTGGCCTTGCAGGCGCGCAGAGAGAAACCCCGCGTTAAAGCTGTCGCCTGCTGCAGTCGTGTCAATGATGCTCCCGACAGCATTCGCAGGCAGCGTCGTCATCTCTCCTTCTTGCAGGCAAATCACGTCGCCAGGGCCGTTCTTGACAATCACCAGCGCCGCACCTTCAGCCGCATATCGCCGCGCCGTTTCCTCACAGGAGCCATCACCGAAGTGGGACGCCTCATCTTCAAACGATGGCAGCACGATGTCGCTGAAGCGCGCGGCTTCTGTAATCGCGGCACACATGTCCTCTTCGCTGGCCCAGAGCAGTGGCCGAAGATTAGGATCAAAGGCGATGATAGAGCCATTCGATCGTGCCTTGCCGACAGCATCCAGGAACTGGTGTCGATCTGGCGCCGATAGAATTCCAAGCGTTATGCCAGAGAAGTAGATCAGCCCGGCCTGATCAAGCTTTGCCTGCAAGGCCTCGGCGTTTGCCGCGAGACAGCGTGCTGCAGACTCCGAGCGCCAATAGGCAAAGCTTCGCTCGCCCTCGCTAAGCTGAATCATGTAGAGGCCAACGGTCCTGTCAGCCAGGCGTTCGATGAAGCTTGTATCGATGCCCGCGCTGTCCAGAAAATGAACCATATTGTCGGATAAAGCATCCTCGCCGACAGCCGTGAGATAGGATACGTCCCAGCTCTCAGGCAGCAATTTACGCGCATACCACGCGGTGTTGAGTGTATCGCCGGCAAAGCCCATGGCGTATGTGCCGTCACTAGTGGGCGCCATTTCAACCATGCACTCACCGATGGAGAGAAAACGATTTGTCACTGCTCAGACTCTCCGGCAAAGAACTGGGAATAATTGGCACGGATACGTGGGATTTGCTCCTTGATCCGCGAGAGGTGAAGCTGCATCAGCGCAACCGCACTGGCGCTATCGCGTGCCTTGATCGCCTCGAGAACATTAACGTGATCGTCAAAGGCAGCTTGCGAGGCAAACGACAGAGAGAGAAAACGAACGCGGTCCATATGGGCCTTGTTCTCCCGAATAATTTCCCAGGCAAAAGCGAGACCTGTCCGCTCGCAAATTTCCCGGTGAAACTGATCATCGTAGGCATGAAACTCTACAACGTCCCGGGCCTCGACCGCCTTGCGCTGCAGCTCCAGAAGATCATCCAGCGCCTTATGATCTTCTGCGGTCAATTTCTCGCAGGCGGCGCGAACGGTTTCGGCCTCGATGGCACTACGCACAAACCGCGCCTGAAAAACCGCCCGCTCCGAAATTTCGGAGACAATCGTCGCCCGCTGAGGCCGAATTGACAGGAACCCAAGTTTGGACAGGCGATAAAACGCGTCGCGCACCGGCTGCCGCGAAACTCCAAGAGCCTTGGCCACTTCAGCTTCCGACATCTTCATGCCCGGCGGCAACTCAAGAGAGAGAATCTGCTGATGCAACTCATCGAAAACAGTATCAGCGACCGACGGTCTGTTGAGTGGCTCCAAGGCCCTCAATGGGCTCGATCGCGACATGGTTTCCCTCCGTTGACTCACTCTGCGTACTAGCATATTACCAAACTAGTTATATGAAAAGCCCTTGCTTTCCAAAGTTTCCAATAGGAGCGTAAACGTGAGTCAGTTGAATCCGGACAGGCTTTTCCCCTTGGAAGAAAAAACGCGGCAGGTGGCTCGCGAGCTCTACCAGAGTGTGAAAGACCTGCCGATCATCAGTCCTCACGGGCATACGGATCCACGCTGGTTCGCAGAAAACGAAGCCTTTCCCGATCCAGCACAGCTGTTCATCACCCCCGACCATTATGTCTTTCGCATGCTTTGCTCTCAGGGCCATGGGCTGGAAAGCCTTGGTATCGCGCGGACAGATGGCGGCTGGACGGAAACGGACGGCCGAAAGATCTGGCGGATTTTTGCCGAGAACTATCACTTGTTCCGCGCCACGCCCTCGCGCATGTGGCTTGATCATGCGTTCGAGGAAGTCTTCGGCTGGACCGAGCGCCTGAGCGCAAAAACGGCAGACGCCGCCTATGACCACATCGCCGATTGCCTCGCAAAGCCCGAGTTCCGCCCTCGCGCGCTCTTCGAACGCTTCAAGATCGAGGCCATTGCAACGACTGAGGGCGCCCTTGATGATCTCAAGTGGCACCGGCAGATCCGCGAAAGCAGCTGGACGGGCAAAGTTATCACAGCGTATCGGCCGGACGCGGTGGTCGACCCGGAGTTCGACGGCTTTGCCGATAATGTCGAGGCGCTCGGCGAACTGACGGGAGAAGATACCACCACTTGGGAGGGGTATCTCCAGGCACACCGCATCCGCCGCGCCTACTTCAAGGACTTTGGCGCAACCTCCTCCGACCATGGGCACCCGACCGCGCGCACCGAGCACCTCTCCCCCGCGACTGCCACCGCGCTCTTCGCCAAGTCCCTGAAGGGCAGTTGCACTCCGGAAGAAGCCGATGCGTTCCGTGGTCATATGCTGACTGAAATGGCCAGAATGAGTCTCGAGGATGGCCTGGTGCTTCAGATTCACTCCGGCAGTTTCCGCAACCACTCCGCCCCAACCATGAGCACATTCGGCCGCGACAAGGGCTTCGATATCCCTACACGCACCGAATATGTGCAGGCGCTGAAGCCGCTTCTCGATGCAGTCGGCATGGAACCCAACCTGACGATCATTCTTTTCACACTGGATGAGACCACCTGCGCTCGGGAGCTCGCACCGCTTGCGGGTGCTTATCCGGCCCTCAAACTTGGCCCAGCCTGGTGGTTCTACGACAGCCCGGAAGGCATGCGTCGTTTCCGGGAAGCAACAACCGAAACCGCAGGTTTTTACAACACCGTCGGCTTCAACGATGACACGCGCGCCTTCTGCTCGATTCCCGCACGCCATGATGTGGCGCGCCGGGTGGATTGCGCCTATCTCGCAACGCTCGTAGCAACTGGCAGGTTGGCTGTGGACGAGGCGTATGAGGTTGCACAAGACCTCAGCTACCGGCTTGCAAAGCAAGCCTATCGGCTCTGAAAGCCAATCATGAAGGGAGGAGCAACATGAACATCGGAAAGACCCCAGCGTCGACTTCGCAGGAGAGCAGGAACGTCTGGCCTTGTACGGAGGCGCCCTCGCAAGGCTGATGCTCGTCAGAGCAGTTTTATTCCCGCCACGCCCTGGCTGCCCTCACTCTCCCAATAAGCGATGCTCATGTCACACCAGCCTTTCCCTGAAGTCCCGGCAGATCCGGGCATCACTCGCCAAGTCCTCTCCGAGAACCCTGACCTCATGATGGTTGCCTTCCGCTTCAAGGAGGAGGGCGCCGAAGGAAAGCTTCACAATCACGCTCACGTTCAGTCGACCTATGTCGAAAGCGGAAGATTCCGGTTCACAGTGGCGGGCAAGACCTTTGACGTCGGGCCCGGCGACAGCTTCGTCATTCCGTCCGATGCCCGGCACGGCTGCCTTTGTCTTCAGCCGGGAACACTGATCGATTGTTTCACGCCACGCCGTGACGATTTCCTCTGATTTTATTCCAAAAGGACTGTTTCAATGCTCACAGTTGAGACCCGCTACGCCATAGACCCGCAGACCGCGAAGGGTCTGGACACACAAGGCCTGCGATCACATTTCCATGCCGACAGCCTCTTTGCCGAAGGCGAAATCCGGCTGATCTATACTCACTATGATCGTTTGATCCTGGGCGGAGCCGTTCCGGGGGCCGGAACGCTCACCCTCGACCATGTCGCCGAGGCCGGCACGTCTTCCTTGCTCGATCGCCGTGAAATGGGAATCTTGAACATCGGCGAAGCTGGCCAGGTGTCCGTCGACGGCACGGACTACACCGTCAACAATGGGGATGTGCTCTATATTGGCATGGGTTCGGGCCCAGTTACATTTTCAGGCAAGGGCCGCTTCTACATTTTGTCCGCGCCGGCCCACCGCAGTTGCCCCACAAAACTGATCCGGATTGAAGACGCCCGTCGCGTCGAGCTCGGCGCATCGGAAACATGCAACGAACGCGTTATCCTGCAGTTCCTTCATCCGGAGGTCGCCGAAAGCTGTCAGCTCTTGATGGGCTACACGCAGTTTGCTCCTGGTTCCGTGTGGAACACGATGCCGGCCCACGTTCATGATCGTCGTATGGAAGCCTACCTCTATTTCGATCTGGCGAATGACCAGCGCGTTTTCCACTTTATGGGCCAGCCGGAAGAAACACGGCACATTGTCATGGGAAATGAGGAAGCGGTGATTTCACCACCCTGGTCGATCCACTGCGGCGCAGGCACTGGCGCCTACACATTCTGCTGGGCAATGGCCGGCGACAATGTCGACTTCACCGACATGGACATGGTGGCCATGGGAGACCTTCGGTGAATCCATTTTCCCTTGACGGCAAGCGTGCGTTGGTCACC